>NZ_SMAB01000020.1 GCF_004342885.1 Tepidibacillus fermentans | reverse complement strand
TAAATAAGATAAGAATCTTAGAAAATGATGAGCAAAAAAAGACAAATCCCAACTCAAATGAAGCATTTGAGTTGGGGTTTGTCGACAGTCTGAGGCGGAATTATTCCGCCTCTTTTTTTAGTCTGTAGATTGAAATCAATTTAAAAAAAGACTAAGATTGTTCTAGAAAAGGATAGGACAAGGTGAGAGTATATGGATATTTTATTTGAAGAAAGACCATCCTATTTGACTTTATTAACAAGAAAATCATCTCTTCATAAAACCATAGAGACGATTATTTTTATCGTGTTCGTAGTCGTTTTGGCTTTTGTCTATGGATTTACGAGCTCATTTTTTAAGGTCGGAGTATTAATCAGTGCTGGAGTCGTTTTATTTTTGTCTCCTGTTGCTTATTCATGGATTGTTCGCCCTCAATATATTTTAACGGAAACAGAACTTATCATTAAAAAGATGAATCAGAAGACAAGTGTTCCCTACGCTCGGATCGAAGATGCTTATGATTTGCGTTTTATATTTAAAATCAATGGGGAAAAAGAGGTTTTGAGTGTATCTGATGCCTTCATTGATGAACTTAATGAGCGACTTTACCAATTCAAGCTGAAGAAATAGAGGTGTATTAGATGAATGTACCCTATTACCGGCCGACAGTGGCAGAAATAAATCTTGATGCGATGACGGATAATATTCTTTTTTTTCGAAACCATCTTCCAAAGCAGGTAGAAATTATGGCTGTCGTAAAAGCCAATGCTTATGGTCACGGTGTTATACCAGTTGTACATCATCTTCAATCAATTGGAATTCGGAACTTCGCAGTTGCCTTTATCGACGAAGCGATTCAACTACGAAAAGCAGGGGTTGTAGATCGGATTCTTATTTTAGGGCATACGCCTGTAGAAGCAATCGAAGAAGCATTTCGTTATGATATTCGGGTTACTGTTTTTACGAAGGATGTATTAGAACGGATTAATCAAATTGGCGAGAAGCTGAGGAAACCATTAAAAGTCCATCTAAAGATTGAAACCGGGATGGGACGGATTGGGGTATATCCTGAAGATGTAAACTCTTATTATGAAATCATTCGTTCTTCTCCTTGGATTGAACTAGAAGGGGTATTCACTCATTTTGCAACGGCAGATGAAAAGGATAAGGGGTTCACAAGACTTCAATATCAACGATTTATTGAAGCCGTTCATTTGATTGAAAAATTTCAAGAAATCCCAATCATCCACATATCCAATAGCGCGGCGATGATTGATCTACCCGATTTACCGCAAAATATGGTGAGATTAGGGATTAGTTTATATGGTATGCTACCATCAGATGAAGTCGGAATTCGTCCACAACAATTAAAACCCGTGATGACATTAAAAACAAAGATCAGTTTTATAAAAAAAGTAAATCCAGGGCAAACCATCAGTTATGGAGCTACTTATAAAGTAGAGAAAAAATCGATTGTCGCTACAATACCAATCGGTTACGCAGATGGTTTTCCACGAGGATTATCAAATAAAGGGTATGTTCTTATTCATGGTAAAAAGGCACCGATCCTTGGGCGGGTTTGTATGGATCAAACAATGGTTGATGTTACGGAGATACCTAATGTGAAAGAAGGCGATGAAGTGGTTATTTACGGAGAGCAACAAGGTTCTGTACTCCGTATGGATGACCATGCGAAACTGTTAGAAACGATTAATTATGAATTAGCAACATCGGTAGGTTATCGCATACCACGTGTTTATTATAAGAATGGTCAAATCATCAAAATTAGTCATTATTTGTTAGGCAGATGAAGTGATGAAATCGAATACTTCCATTCCATTTATCGCAGCCATCATTCCGATTTTACTAACAGTTTCTTTTCTAGTAATGAGTGTATTTCTTTTTAAACTCCCTTTATATATACCATTATTATTTGGCTATGTTCTCTCATTAGGTATCGCTTTTTACTATCATAAGAGACTGAAAGAATTCATCCTTTCCTCTTACCAGGGGATCAAATCAATCTTTATGATTGTTATTATCATGATCCTTATTGGAGTTTTAATTGCCATTTGGTCAAGTAGTGGAACCATTGATGCTTTAGTTTATTATGGTTTAGCGATTATTCGTCCTAAATACTTGGTTGTTATTAGTTTTCTTGTTAGTTCAATGGTTTCAATGCTATTAGGGACTTCGGTAGGAACAATGAGTACAGTAGGAGTAGCCTTTATGGGAATTGCTCATCGTTTAGGGATTAATCCGTCTCTTGTCGCGGGAGCATTAGTATCTGGTGCTTTTGTAGGAGATCGAACAAGCCCTCTTTCCTCTGCTCAACAAATGAATACGATTATTACAAAAACTGATTATCATGAGAATCTAAAGGAATTGTTGAAAACTTTAATTCCTGCCATGGTCATTACAACCATTATTTATTTTTTATTAAAAAATGGAATGGAGTTACATGGATCAAACCTTGTGGAAGGTGCTCGCTTAAAAATTAAAGCGATGCATCCAGTTCTCTCGCCAATACTGTTACTACCGCCAATCGGTATCCTTATATTTGCTATTTTTCGTATACCTACAAAAACAAATTTTTTATTTGGGATTATAAGTGGTGCAATTCTTGCATATTTATATCAAGGACAATCATGGAATAATCTAATGAAGTATGGGATATTTGGCTATTCGTATAACGGTTCTTTGTATGGCGGAGGACTGAATATGTTAAACCAAGTATTTCTTATTTTTGTCGCGGGGGCGTTTTTAGGGGTGCTAGAGGCATCTGGTATACTAGCTACCATTTTGAAAAGGTTGATCGACTCCCTGACCACTCCATTATCCTTAGTAGGAAAAACGATGGTGGTTAGTATTTTGTCGGCAATTCTATCATCGACACAGGCAATGGCGATTATTGTCCCTGGTAAAGTCTTATATGAGCATTATCAAAGATTTCAGCTTAAACCAGAGCTATTAAATCGGATAATTTCTGATTCTGGAATGGTTGTTGCTGGACTTATTCCATGGAATTTAAATGCAATACTTTTGGCAGTTGCTCTTAATATTTCAGTTTTGGATTATTTACCCTATGCATACCTTTTAATCATTTTACCTATTTTAAGTTATTTCCAATATCATTTTTTCGAACAAAAAAAGGAAAAAACTAACGGAAGGAATTTTGCCAAAAACAACGAATAATTGATATAATAAGGTTATTGTTTTTATCCAATATTTCAAAGTATAATTTTGCATGGTTTTCGACATAATGGTATTATGAAAAAAAAGGAATAATGAATGTGTTGTTTGATTTTAGGTGGGGGTGCAAAGAGTGTCCAATACGAAACGAATTATGATCAGCTTACCTCAAAACCTACTACAAGAGGTAGATGGAGTAGCAAAAAAAGAAAAATCAAACCGTAGTGAACTCATTCGTGAGGCAATGAAGCTATATTTAAAAGAAAGAAGAAAACAAACGATCCGGGAAAGTATGCAAAAAGGGTATATGGAAATGGCAAAAATTAATTTGAATCTTGCCTCAGAATCCTTTTTATTAGAAGAAGAAGCCGATACTGCTTTAGACCGCTTAGTAAGCGGGGTGTAACATTTGATTGTAAAACGTGGCGACGTTTTTTTTGCGGATCTATCCCCTGTAGTAGGATCAGAACAAGGTGGGGTACGCCCTGTCCTAGTCATTCAAAATAACATAGGGAATCGTTTTAGTCCGACAGTGATCGTCGCAGCCATAACGGCCCAAATCCAAAAGGCAAAGTTACCGACCCATGTGGAGATTGATGCTAAGCAATATGGATTGGAACGTGACTCTGTCATTTTATTAGAACAAATTCGAACGATAGATAAACAAAGGCTTACAGATAAGATTACCCATCTAGATGATGAAATGATGGCGAAAATTAATGAAGGAATTCAAATTAGCCTAGGTTTAATCGATTTTTGATACGAAAGAGGGGTTTGCAGAAACCCTCTTTTTCTATGCAAACAGAAGTTGGGAATCAGAAGTCAGAGGTCAGAAGTCTCGAAGAAATGGGCAATATCCGATTGTTTGGTGAAATGAAGAGAGCTTCAACTAGAAGCTTTTTTTGATATGAGGGGGAAAATATGGACTCATTGGAATTTATCATAAGACAAGTCGTAGAGGAATTACAATTAAGGGAACAGCAGGTAAGACAAGTACTTCATCTACTTGATGATGGGAATACCATTCCGTTTATTGCTCGTTATCGAAAAGAAATGACAGGTGGTTTAGATGAAGAAAAGTTACGACAAATTGAAGAACGATCAAACTATTTAAAAGCGTTACATGAGCGCAAACAAGAAGTGCTTCGTTTGATTGGTGAACAAGGAAAATTAACAGGGGATTTGCAGAAAGAAATCGAACGAGCAACAAAATTACAACAGGTGGAAGATCTCTATCGTCCATTTAAACCAAAGAGAAAGACTAGAGCGAGTGTGGCCAAAGAAAAAGGGTTAGAGCCATTTGCTATTGCTATGCTTGATCCAATGAAAATTAATCAGATTGAAAAGATTGCTATTAGCTATCTCGCCCCTGAGAAAGAGCTATATACGACTGAAAATGTGATTCAAGGGGGTAAAGATATTATCGCTGAAATGATTTCGGATGATCCAAGCGTACGGCAATGGATACGGGCTTATACTACAGATCATGGGATTATCGAGGTTCAGGCTAAGGATAAGGAACAAGAAAGCGTTTATGAAATGTATTATGACTATAAGGAGCCTATCAAACAAATTCGGCATCATCGAGTATTAGCCATTAATCGAGGCGAAAAAGAAGATATGTTAAAAGTAAGAATTGTACTTGATGAAGAGCCGATCTATCAAGGCATCGCACGAAAGTTTAAACCTTTCCATCTATTTAAGATGATCCCAACGATTGTAAGAGAGATCATTGAGGATAGTTATAAGCGTCTAATCGCACCTGCGGTGGAAAGAGAAGTAAGACAAGTCTTAACAGAAAAAGCCGAAGATCAAGCGATCCATATTTTTGCATCCAATTTGCGGCAATTATTACTACAACCGCCGATCAAAGGGAAAATGGTATTGGGAATTGACCCTGCTTACCGAACTGGTTGTAAATTGGCCGTTGTTGATCCAATTGGAAATGTGAAAGATATTCGAGTGATTTATCCGACTCCACCACAAAATAAGATTGAAGAATCAAAAAAGGTATTAAGAGATTTAGTAGATCGTTATGGGATCGAGATTTTTGTGATAGGAAATGGTACGGCTTCTCGGGAAACAGAACAATTCGTAGCTGATTTTATTCGAGAATCTAGTGAAAATCTTGCTTATATCATTATTAGTGAGGCAGGTGCTAGTGTTTATTCTGCATCAGAAATAGCCCGTGAAGAATTTCCTGATCTTGATGTTTCTGAACGAAGTGCGATTTCAATTGCTCGGAGACTACAGGATCCTTTAGCAGAACTTGTCAAAATCGAACCGAAATCTGTCGGAGTAGGCCAATATCAACATGACGTAACGCAAAAGAAACTTGAAGAAAGCTTGAAAAATGTTGTCGAATCCGTAGTAAACTATGTCGGGGTAGATGCCAATACAGCATCGGTTTCTTTATTACAGTACATTTCGGGAATGAACAAAACAGTGGCCAAAAATTTAGTGGCTTATCGAGAAAAAAATGGCCAGTTTAAAAGCCGCGAAGATTTAAAAAAGGTTCCTCGTTTTGGAGCCAAAACCTATGAACAAGCAATCGGTTTTCTCCGGATTGATGGGTTAAATCCTTTGGATAAAACATCGATTCATCCAGAGTCTTATGAAGCGACTTATGCTTTATTGGATTCGCTAGGTATTCCTAAGGAAGAAATCGGAACGCCGACATTAAAAGAACGGATTTCGAAAATTGATCTGAAGAACATGAGTGAAAAGTTAGGAATTGGACTGCTAACCCTTGAAGATATCGTTGAAAATTTAATTCGTCCTGTTCGAGATCCTCGTGATGATTTACCAAAACCAATCTTCCATAAAGATGTACTGAAAATTGAAGATCTGAAAACAGGAATGAGGTTAAAAGGTACAGTTCGAAACATTGTGGATTTTGGCGTTTTTGTTGATATTGGCGTGAAAGAAGACGGACTTGTTCATATCTCGGAATTAAGTGATCAATATGTGAAACATCCATTAGATGTCGTATCCGTTGGTGATATTGTTGATGTATGGGTACTACAGACGGATGTGAAACGCAAAAGAATTAGCCTCACAATGAAGCCAAGTCGTCTATCGATTAATTGAAAAGATAAAGGCTAATGCCCTTGTATGGTATTAGCCTAGATTTTTTTCTTTATTTTTTTCCTTTTCAAGAAAGGTAAACCAAAAATCATTTAATAATTTAATACGATACTTATCTTTAAAATAAAAGGCTTGGGAGAATTGACGGCGTAACCAATCAGGCATCATGATCCCTCTCTATAAGATTGATTCAAGATATTCTATGTAAAAACGTAAACCTAGGTTCTTATTTTTGACGAAGCAGGGTGAAAGTTAATGGAACAAAAAGAACTACAAAAATTGGTAGAGCAAATTTCGCTCAAATATTTTTCTCTCCCTTTCTTACATCAAGCAACTTTTAATCCAAGATTGAAAACAACAGGTGGAAGATACCTTACAAAGAGCCATCATCTTGAATTCAATCGCAAATCGTATGAGCAGTATGGAATAGAAGAATTAGTTCAAATCATTAAACATGAATTATGCCATTATCATTTGCACTTACAGGGCAAGGGATACAAACATAAAGATCGAGAATTTAAACAATGTTTAGAACAGACGGGAGGAAGTCGTTATTCAAAACCTTTAGTAAAAAGTAATGAAAGACCTTATCGTTACCGTCTTATTTGCCAAAAATGTGGACAAACATATCTTCGTAAATATAAAATTAAACTAAATCGTTATCGATGTGGAAAGTGTAAAGGTCCATTAATGATGAAAAAAATCGATTGATATATAAACTAAAAAAATATCGGGCAAGTATTGACAATCTAAACTTGGATATGATAAATTATAAAAGTCGCTATTGCAATGAAATATTGTTCCTCGTTAGCTCAGTCGGTAGAGCACTCGGCTGTTAACCGAGTTGTCGCAGGTTCGAGTCCTGCACGAGGAGCCATTCGGAGAGATACTCAAGAGGCCGAAGAGGACGGTTTGCTAAACCGTTAGTGGGTGAATGCCCAGCGAGGGTTCGAATCCCTCTCTCTCCGCCATTTTCTACGGCCCGTTGGTCAAGTGGTTAAGACACCGCCCTTTCACGGCGGTAACAGGGGTTCGAATCCCCTACGGGTCACCATCCTTGCGATACTTCGATCAAGGGATTCGAAACCAGCTTGTGACAGCAAGCGTGGGGACGTCGGAGACACGAAGAGCAAGGAGAAAAGCGACGCAGCGATTCGATGTCGTAGTCACGAACGAAGTGAGTGTATCCCCTACGGGTCACCATAAAATAGATCTGAGGCTAAAGGAAAACATTCAATCTGACATCCGATTTCTGACATCTGAAAACCGTTTGGACGATTAGCTCAGCTGGGAGAGCACCTGCCTTACAAGCAGGGGGTCGGCGGTTCGATCCCGTCATCGTCCACCATTTATACTTGGAGCTGTGGTGTAGAGGCCTAACATGCCTGCCTGTCACGCAGGAGACCGCGGGTTCGAATCCCGTCAGCTCCGCCATAAAATAGCTTAAACAGTTAGAAATCGACTAATGGAAAAATAAGATGGTCAATTTCTGAATGATTTATACTATGGCGGCCGTGGCGAAGTGGTTAACGCACCGGATTGTGGCTCCGGCACGCATGGGTTCGATCCCCATCGGTCGCCCCATTATCATATTGGGCTATAGCCAAGCGGTAAGGCAACGGACTTTGACTCCGTCATGCGTAGGTTCGAATCCTACTAGCCCAGCCATTTTCGTGAGCCATTAGCTCAGCAGGTAGAGCACCTGACTTTTAATCAGGGTGTCACAGGTTCGAATCCTGTATGGCTCACCATTTTTATTTGCGGGTGTGGCGGAATTGGCAGACGCACTAGACTTAGGATCTAGCGCCTTTGGCGTGGGGGTTCGACTCCCTTCACCCGCACCATTAGCCACTAAATTCAATATCGAGTTACTTCCTAATAGATGTGTTTTGTAATCTTTTTGAATTATTGGTAAAAAATGATTGACTATCTCCTATTGACATTGAATATCAATCATGTTATCATATTCTTTGTCGCTGATAAATGTTTGCTTTACCAAGATGCGGTCGTGGTGGAATTGGCAGACACGCTATCTTGAGGGGGTAGTGATCTTCGATCGTGCGAGTTCGAGTCTCGCCGACCGCACCATCATATAAACAATATCTAATTTTTAACAAAATACGCGTCCTTAGCTCAGCTGGATAGAGTGTCTGACTACGAATCAGAAGGTCGGGAGTTCGAATCTCTCAGGACGCGCCATTTATATTTACGGGATGTGGCTCAGCTTGGTAGAGCACCTGGTTTGGGACCAGGGGGTCGCAGGTTCGAATCCTGTCATCCCGACCAGCAATTGAATAAGAACGTAAGTAAGCGGGTGTAGTTCAATGGTAGAACTCCAGCCTTCCAAGCTGGCGGCGTGGGTTCGATTCCCATCACCCGCTCCATTTATTTTTAGGAACATATATAGTTTCCATATTCACTGAAAATAAGCTATAATAATTGTAAGTACCCGATGGGTGCTTTTTTACCGTATAGGAAAGTTTAACTTCATTAAATTAATAATGCAAAGTTAAACTTGAACTATCGGCATAAAAAACTTCCGCTAAAGAAGGACTCGACTACTTCTTCGAAAGGACTTCGATGGAAGTTTTTTTATATGTACAAAATTTAATTTGGATTGGAGTGGTACATAATAATGGATAACTTTATATTTTATAATCCAACGAAAATTCTCTTTGGTAAAGATCAAGTGAAGAATGTAGGAAGAGAAACAGTAAAATTCGGTAAAACTGTTTTGGTCGTAACTGGTGGTGGAAGTGTTAAACGTTCTGGACTGTTTGATCAGGTAATAGGACTACTCAAAAAAGAAGGATTAACCATTCATGAACTAGCTGGAGTTGAACCAAATCCTCGACTTACTACCGTTAAAAAAGGGATCGAGATTTGTAAAAAAGAAAATGTAGATATTGTATTAGCTGTGGGTGGAGGAAGTGTGTTAGATGCTTCGAAAGCCATTTGCGCAGGTGCAAAGTATGATGGTGATGTTTGGGATTTCTATTCGGGAAAAGCAACGATTCAAGACGCATTACCTCTTGGAACAGTATTAACATTAGCTGCTACAGGTTCTGAGATGAATGGAAATTCGGTTGTAACAAATTGGGAAACACAAGAAAAAATAGGGGTAGGAAGTCCTTTCCTCTATCCTAAATTTTCAGTTCTTGATCCAACGTATACCTATTCTGTTCCAAAAGATCAAACCGTTTATGGGATTGTTGATATTATGGCGCATGTTTTTGAACAATACTTTAGCCATACACCGAATACACCTTTGCAAGATCAGATTAGTGAATCCATTTTAAGAACCGTGATCGAACAAGCACCTATTGTCATTGAAAACCCAAATGATTATGATGCAAGAGCTAATATCTTGTTAGCGGGAACCCTTGCTTTAAATGGATTAATTCGTATAGGCAAAGAAACTGATTGGGCAACTCATGGTATTGAGCATGAAGTAAGCGCCATTTATGATATTCCTCATGGGGGCGGATTAGCGATTATCTTCCCTAACTGGATGAAATATGTGTATGAAGAGAATATTGAGAAATTCAAACAATATGCAATCCGTGTGTGGAATGTCTCCACTGAAGGGAAGTCAGATCGGGAGATTGCTCTTGAAGGAATTGCAAGAACAAGAGAATTCTTTAATTCTATTGGTGCTCCTGCAACCCTTCGTGATTATAATATTGGTGATGAAAATATTGAAGTCATGGCAAAAAAAGCAACTCGTGACGGTACGATAGGCGGGTTTAAGAAACTAACAGAAAATGATGTGAAAAACATTCTAATGATGTGCTTATAATCTGTCAGCCAGACAGAGATCATACTTCTGTGTTAGGCTTGTAGTACAATCATACTACAGGCCTTTTTTTTGGATTTGCACATATTTAAACGCCTAAATTGATTTCTTTCAAACCTTAGATTTTGAATCCTTAGCAAAAGGAAGAAAGATATGGTAAAATGAAATACTGTATATTAGCTTCAGTAAAAAATAGCAAAGACTTGGAAAAATATTAGAAATAAATGATTCAAAGGATGAAGAAAAGCATGAATCCTTACCAGATGATTACGAACAATATAAATGAAACACAAGAAATCGCTAAGCGATTGGCAAAATATCTGAAACCGGGTAATGTCATTACATTAGAAGGTGATCTTGGTGCTGGAAAGACGAGTTTTACGCAAGGTTTGGCAAAAGGCCTAGAAATACAACAGACCGTCAATAGTCCAACATTCAACATCATTAAAGAATATCAAGGTCGGTTACCTTTATATCACATGGATGTGTATCGTTTAGAGGATGAACATGAGGATTTAGGATTTGAAGAGTATTTTTTTGGCGAAGGAGTTACTGTCGTAGAATGGGCAGAAAACATTCGGGAATTTCTCCCAAAAGAGTTATTAAATATTAAAATTTCCCGATTAGAAGCTGAAAATCGACGATTGATTCAGTTTGAACCAATTGGCGACCAATATCGAGAGTTGTGCAAGGAGTTTTTCCAACATGAAAATATTAGCACTTGATACTTCCACGTCAGTCATGGGTGTTGCACTATTAGATGATCAAAAGGTATATGGCGAAATCACGACAAATGTAAAGACAAACCATTCCGTTCGCTTAATGCCATCGATTGAACTATTGTTTCAAG
The DNA here is from genome assembly GCF_004342885.1 of Tepidibacillus fermentans. Lineage (NCBI taxonomy): Bacteria > Bacillati > Bacillota > Bacilli > Caryophanales > Bacillaceae > Tepidibacillus > Tepidibacillus fermentans. Next base: position 34,269 of record NZ_SMAB01000020.1, on the reverse strand, counting down.
AAGTAGATTGGAAACCAGAAGAAATTGATTTGGTTGCAATCGCACAAGGTCCTGGTTCTTATACGGGAGTAAGAATCGGTGTCACCACTGCCAAAACATTGGCTTGGTCGTTAAATAAACCAATCATAGGAATCTCAACATTAGAGGCAATGGCCTATCAAAACAAGGAATTTAAAGGTTTGATCTCCCCAATGATCGATGCAAGAAGGGGACAAGTTTATACAGGATTATACCAAAAGCAACAGACGGAATGGAAAAATCTTGAAGTTGATCGAATCATCTTGCTTACAGATTGGCTAGAAAGATTAAGAGAAAGAGACGAACAAGTTCTGTTTGTCGGTGATGATGTAACACTCCATCAGGAAAAGATCAAGGAGGCTTTAGGAGAAAAAGCAGTAATCAGTGAACCTCCATTTGGAATTCCACGTCCAAGTATAATAGGTTACTTAGCGAAAAAGGAATATGAGCGTGGTCGTGTAGATAATGTGTTTGACTTTGTACCAGAATACTTACAGTTAGCGGAAGCGGAAGTGAAATGGCTTGAAAAACAAAAGAAGCAAAGCTCTACATAGGTGAAGATAATGGATATGGATCGAATTCAAATTCGGAGAGCGACGATTGATGATATTGACCAAATTTGGCGTGTAGAACAATTATCCTTTCCAACTCCATGGTCTCGACAAGCCTTTTTCAGTGAATTAACAAACAATCAGTATGCATACTATTTTGTTTTGGAATTCGATGAAAGAATTGTTGGATATGTTGGAATGTGGTTAATTTTTGATGAGGCTCATATTACCAACGTTGCCATTTCTCCAGAGGTTAGGGGAATGAAATTAGGTGAATTACTGATGAGATATTTAATGGCCACTGCCAAAGGATTAGGGGCCAATCGTATGACACTAGAAGTACGCATATCCAATCACATTGCCATCTCACTTTATAAAAAACTCGGGTTCAAAGAAGAAGGAATACGCAAAAATTATTATGCAGATACCTTTGAAGATGCGATCATTATGTGGGTGAATTTATGAATAAACATTGGAATGAAATCATCAAGGAAAAGAAAGAAAAAGTTTTAAGTGGAGATTTAGAATATCCAATAAGGATCTTAGCAATTGAAACCAGTTGTGATGAAACGTCTGTTGCGATCGTTGAAGACGGACAACGGATTCTATCAAATGTGGTATCATCGCAGATCGACATCCATAAACGTTTTGGTGGAGTTGTACCTGAAGTTGCATCACGGAAACATGTGGAAGGAATCAATTATATTTTAGAAGAGGCTTTACAAGAAGCAAACCTTTCCTTGGATGAGATCGATGCGATCGCTGTCACTTATGGTCCTGGATTAATTGGGGCGTTATTAGTGGGATTATCTGCAGCTAAAGCGATTGCATTTGCAAAAGGAATACCTCTAATCGGTGTTCATCATATTGCAGGACATATTTACGCCAATCAGTTAGTAACGCCAATGAAATTTCCGCTTATTGCATTAGTTGTATCAGGAGGGCATACTGAACTCGTTTATATGAGAGATCACTTGGAATTTGAAGTGTTAGGAGAAACAAGGGACGATGCCGCTGGGGAAGCATACGATAAAGTAGCGCGGGCATTACATCTTCCATATCCTGGTGGTCCTCATATCGACCGATTAGCAAAGCAAGGGAAACCGATTATTCCTTTACCAAGAGCCTTAATGGACGAACCCTATGACTTTAGTTTTAGCGGTCTTAAGTCGGCTGTGATCAACACCTTACACAATGCTGCTAGGCGAAGCGAAGTCATTAAAAAGGAAGATATGGCTGCTAGTTTTCAAGAAGCTGTTGTTGATGTACTGGTAGAAAAAACTTTCCGAGCAATCGTTGATAAGGATATAAAACATTTAGTTTTAGCTGGAGGAGTGGCGGCAAATAGTGAATTAAGACGAAGACTAACGGAAAAAGCAAATGAATTGGACGTTTCTTTAACGATTCCTCCCTTATCACTTTGTACAGATAATGCAGCGATGATTGCCAGTGTTGCTTATTATGCCTATATAAAAGGAAAGTGGAGCCAATTAGACTTAAATAGTATTGCTAGTTTACCGTTATCCACAAATAATTAGAAATCACAAGACTTATCCAAAAAGGATAGGTCTTTTTTTTTAACCAATAAGAAAGATAAGATTTTTGGGAACAAGCACACGGACAACGTAACACGTTGGAATATACGAACCAAATATGGGTTGTATGTTCTTCATCCAAGCCAGTAATACATACTTATTTTGTGGTTTTGGAAGAAACAAACCGGGGAATTTGTGAATAGTGTTAAAAAAGTTATCAACAACCTGTTAATAAGTATAGAGAAAATTGTGATGTGAAAGGAGAAAAGAAGTGAATTCTGTTGATAAAATTGTTGATATGTTGATATTCAAAAAATTTCATTTATTTGAAAGGATTTTTCGGAAACATAGAGAATTTGTAAGGGTACTCAAATTGACTTTCTTAGATTTGAAAGGGGTCAAATTTCTGTGAAAGAAAGGCTCAATGATATTTACGTTTACGTGGTTATGTTCCTCTTAGTACCGATGATTCTTCTTATCTTCTTTTTCTATTACGATAAAAACGATACATATCTTTCTCATGTGAAACAAACAGAGGCAGAGATGGCAGATATTTTATTATCAGAACAGGTGTATATGATGAATCAATTGGAAAAAAGTCCATTAATCATAAATGAAAAGCCAGAAGATATAATGAATTTTTCAAAAGCCTATGCTCATGGGATTCAAAAAATTTTGCTTGGAATTTCAAAAGAGGGACTTAATCATGGAGCCCTTGGAATTTATAGTTCATCAAAAGAGAAAGTTGTTTTACATCTTGGACTTAAGGAAATTTTGTCAATATTTTCCAATCCACTGATTCAATTGAACTTAGAATATAGGGGAACGGATCCTTTTTATACTGAGTTAAATGGTAAATTAGTGTATTTTGTACCGATTACTGAAAATGGCAGTGTTAAAGGATTCATTTATACTTATCATGTCGATGAACAAAAACAGACGGATCCTTATTTATTTGCGCTTATTTTTCTCATTGCTTTTGTGATTGCTATTTTGGGTGCAAAATGGGTCGATCTCAAAACAAAAAGACAAATCAATCAGTTAAAACAAGAATTACAAGCATTACAGAAGACAGGGGAACCATTAAGTATGCGGGATGATCGGTTTGGTGAGATTGCAAAATCCGTCAATCATATAAATGAAGATTTAACCTCAAGTTATAAAGTGATTAAATCGATCATTGATAATATCCCCTTTGGTATCGTCTATTATGATAAAAATGGTTTAGTTCAATCTGTAAATGAAGCTGCAATACAAATGACGGGTTTTACAAAAGAGGAAATTGAAAATTTTACAGTATCTGGTAATCTCTTGGGTGATACACAACATATCTTCTGGGAAACTTTACGATCTGGCGAGAGTTTTTTGGGATTTGAAAGTTTCTGTCCAACGAAAGACGGAAGGGAAATACCCGTTGTTACATCAACCAAACCGATCTATGATGAAGCAGGGGAATTATTAGGAATCGTCAGTTCGTTTATTGATATCTCAGAGCAAAGTCGATTGCAAAAGGTAGAACAACGATCAAAGATTATCTTAGATTCCATCTCAGATGGGGTGATCACGGTTGATAATCAAGGAATTATTATTAGTTTTAACCGTGGAGCCGAAGAAATGACAGATTTAAAGGCGGAACAAGTAATTGGAAAATCTTATGATGATCTTTTTATTAAGAAAAAAACGATTTTTACAAAATTAACCCTTACCCTAAGAAGTGGGTATGAATATACCAACCATAAAAAGAAGATTAAGACAGAAGATGGCAGAACAGTCCATTTAATCATTTCCACCAAGTTAATGAGAAATGAAAATGGAGAACAAATCGGTGCGGTAGGAATTTATAAAGATATTACTAAAGTCATCGAACTAGAAGAACAAATCCAAAGAGCAGATAAACTAGCGCTGATTGGAGAATTGGCAGCTGGAACTGCACATGAGATCCGAAATCCTTTAACCACGATTCAAGGGTTTATTCAACTATTAAAGTATGAACTAAAGGGGAATAATCAACAATATTTAGAGATCGTTCTTAAGGAAATTGCCCATATTAATGAGATCATTAAGGAAATGTTGCTTTTAGCAAAACCAAGTGCTCCACAAATGAAAACGGCATCATTAAACCAGATCATTAAAGATACTATCGGTTTTATGAACGCCGAAGGGCTGCTTTATAATGTGAAATTAGGAATGAAATTAGCCGATCAATTGCCATCGGTTGATTTAGACGAGCGCCAAATCAAACAGGTATTTATCAATTTAATTCGGAATTCAATCCAAGCCATGGATGACGGTGGTGAAGTCATCATTAAGACTTCGTACGATGAAATAAAGAGAGTGATCTATGTTTATGTGATTGATAATGGCGTAGGAATTTCCGAAGAAAATCTAGCAAAAATTTATGAACCTTTTTATACGACAAAAGAAACAGGGACTGGCTTAGGAATCCCGATTTCATGTAGAATTATGGAAAACCATGGGGGAACATTAGATATTCAAAGCAAACTTGGTGAGGGCACAAAAGTTACTTTATCTTTTCCCCTTGATAGGGATGATTCCTTCTAAACATGGGAAAAATAGAATTAGCTTGTTTAGAAGGGATGTTAACATGTTTAAAAGAATTTCCTTCGTTCTAACCATTTTGACGATCTTATTATTAGGATCGTCTTTTTCATTCGCTTCTGAAAAGAAAGAAGAGATTGACACACAAATCATCATGGTGCTTGTGAATCATCTTGCTTTTTTGGATTATCCCCTTTATGTCAATACCGTTGGTTTTCATACCTTAGAGCAATCTGCTGCAAAAGGAGCGATGAATATTAATTCAGCGGGAAGCAAAACGGATTCGAATGCTTATTTGACGATTAGTGTGAGTACTCGTGCATTAAGTTCGAAGGATATTGGTGATTCATTTTTAGGTATAGAATATGTGGATGAAGTCAGAAAAGTCCGCGCCAAGGATCTCTATCGTCAACAAACAGGAAGAATCGTAAATGATCAAACGATTCTTTTTCTCTCTATTCAAAGTCTTCTTCAAGAAGAAAATCAGAAATTCCCTTTTGTTTATGGAGTTTTAGGAGATTCGCTAAAACAAGCTGGATTACAAGCTCGAGTCTATGGGAATCAGGATATCGATATCCCAAAGCGTTATGCCCCGCTACTTATCATGGATAAGAATGGACAAAGTTTTGGTGATGTGGGAAAGCATACCATTGTTTTTGATCCAGCAAGACCTTATGGGGTGAAAACGAATTATGAGTACTTATATCAAAGATTTCTTCAAGATCGAAATGCAGGAATTTCATTAATTGTTTTTGATCTTGGCGATTTATACCGATTGGATCAATTTAAAAAACAAATGAGTATAGACCAGTATCAAACGGTAAGACGAATGATCATTCAAGAACAAGGGAAGTTTATTGAACGCTTGAAAAATGAATTAAATGATAATCAACAATTACTTGTCTTTGCACCAATGGTTTCTGATCAGGCGATCGAAGATCGTCAGTTGTTAGCTCCTATTTGGTGGTACAACCCAAAAGCGGCAGGAAACTTCTTAACATCGAATACGACAAAGAGGATTGGAATTGTTAGTAATGTGGATATTGCACCTACTATTTTATCCCTGTTAGGAGTTGATCATTTGCCATCAGAGATGATTGGACAAAGTATGGAACTCATTTCATCAGATCGGTTACTGCTCAATGATCTAAATCAACTATTTATCACTTATCGTCAAAGACCAACAGTTTTATATACCTTTATTTTTTGGCAAATTATTCTCTTGATTCTATCGATGGCAGTTTGGTTCATAAAGTGGAAAAAAGGGTATCGTTTTATGAGAATTGGTTTAATTGGAATGTTGTATTTGCCTTTACTGCTTCTAGTCACTTCTCCGTTTTACAAGATTCAACCATGGCTCTATATTCTCCTTTTATTCATCATCAGTCTTTTATTAGGGTTAGTAACAAGGTACAAAGAGTCGATTTCAATCTTTGTTGTCATTGGCTTTCTTACATGGTTAGGAATTACACTTGATCTAAGTATGGGTGCCTACTTTATGAAAAGATCTTATCTTGGCTATGATCCGATCATTGGAGCAAGGTATTATGGAATTGGCAATGAATATATGGGAGTATATATTGGTGCAACTCTCCTATTTACATCGTCAATCATTCATAAAAAACGAAATCGTTGGACATTAGGAGTAACTGCTCTGATTTATAGTGTAATTAGTTATTTTCTTCTAGCCCCAACCCTAGGAACGAATGCAGGAGGCGCAATTTCTGCTTTGGTAGCAACGACATTTACTTTTCTTCAAATGTTACACGTTTCTTTTCGCAAGAAAGGTATCTGGATATTTCTTGCATTAATGGTTTTGGGTTTTTCAGCCTTAATCTGCAGCAATCTTGCCATTGGAAGTGATGAACAATCACATATAGGAAGGGCGTTACAATTACTGACACAAGGCGATTTTTCTTCGATCTACTCAATCATCGCTCGAAAGTTAGCCATGAACTGGAAGCTGATACAGGTTTCTTCCTGGAGTAAGGTTATGGTTACATCTTTAGTCGTGATTGGCATCTTATTTATGAAACCTCGCGGAGCTATAAAAACTTTTTTTGAACAATCACCCTACCTATTTTATGGTTTTTATGGAATTGTGGTTGGTGCGTTTATAGCATTACTTGTAAATGATTCGGGAATTGTAGCTGCTTCAACGATGATTATTTTTGTGGCATCGCCAATGCTATACTTGGCTTTAGAAGAGAAATGAGCTAGAGAATTTCCTCTAGCTCATATTGTAGTGTTTCCCATCGATTTAACACCTGATTCAAGTTTTCTTTCAATTGCTGTAATTCTTGATTTTTTTTGTGAGCAAGTTGATGATCCAAATAGACTTCAGGAAGAAGTAGTTCTCCCTCAATCAAAGTGATTTTCTCTTCCAGTTGCTCAATTTGTAACTCAATCTCTTCAATTTGTCGTTTGAGTTGACGTTCGATTTTTTTTCGTTCTTTTTCTTCAATGAATCGGTTTCTTTGTAATTTTTCCGTCTCTTTCATTTGTTGGTATTCTTTTTCTTGCTCTTCTTCTGCCTTTTTTTCTAGATAATAATCATAGTTTCCTAGATAAGTTTTCACACCATCTTGTGATAATTCAAGAGTCATAGTTGTAATTCGATTCAGAAAATAACGGTCATGAGAAATCATTAAGATCGTTCCAGGGTAGTCTACCAAAGCATTTTCAAGAACCTCGCGACTAATGATATCCAAATGGTTTGTAGGCTCGTCTAAGAGAAGGAAATTCGCCTTTTTTAACATCAATTTTGCTAATGCAACACGGGCTTTTTCTCCACCACTTAGATCCTTAATTTTTTTAAAGACATCATCCCCTGTAAAGAGGAAATTGCCTAGGAGGGTTCGGACTTCTACTTCGTTCATCTCTGGATATTGATCCCAGATTTCATCAAGAACACTTTTTTCAGGCGTTAGATCATCTTGTTCTTGAGCATAATAACCAATTGCAACGTTTGAGCCATATTTGATAGAACCACTTATTGGTTTGAGTTGGTTTAAGATGATTTTAAATAAGGTTGATTTCCCTACACCATTTGGGCCAATTAAGGCCACTCGATCTTGTCGATGAATTTGGAAGGAAACGTTACGAAAAAGCAATTGCTGCTCAAACTGCATGCGAATGTTATCCACTAGCAATACAACATGCCCACTTTGTTTTTCAATGTCAAACGTAAAATAAGATTTTCGTTGAGTTGTAATTGGTCGATCGATACGTTCCATTTTTTCTAAAGCTTTTCTACGGCTTTGAGCTCTTCTTGTGGTTGAGGCTCGGGCAATATTTCTTTGAATGAAATCTTCCAATTTTGCAATCTCTTCTTGCTGTTTTTCGTACTGCTTCAACTTTTGTTCAATTTCTGCTGCTTTTTGTTCAATATAGGCACTATAATTCCCAACATAACGGGTTACTTTGGTTCTTTCAATTTCATAGATCACCGTAACAAGACGATCAAGAAAGTAGCGATCGTGGGAGACAAGAAGAATCGCTCCAGGGTAAGCTTTGAGATATGCTTCTAGCCATGTTAACGTCTCCATATCAAGATAGTTAGTAGGTTCATCAAGAACCAATAAATCTGGGGAAGTAAGGAGAAGCCGAGCTAAAGCAAGTCTTGTTTTTTGTCCACCACTTAGTGTAGAAATTAGGGTTGTCTTGTAATCGTATTGTTGAAAACCAAGACCATGTAGCACTCCACGAATTTTAGCTTCATAACTATAGCCGCCTTTTTCTTGGAAATCTTGACTTATTTTTGCATAGTCATTCATTAAGTGTTCATATTGTTCTGGATCCGTTTCCGAAAGTGTCGCCATCTTTTGCTCCATTTGACGAAGGACTTTTTCTTGTTCGATAAGATTAGAAAAGACAGATCGCATTTCTTCCCAAATCGTCTTATTGGATTCTAAACCGCTATCTTGGGAAAGGTAGCCGATAGTAGAGCCTTTTGCAACTTGAATTTCACCAGAATCAGGAGTTAGTTCACCGGCAATGATTTTAAGTAAGGTAGATTTACCCGCTCCATTTACACCTACGAGTCCGACCCGTTCTTGATAATGGATTTGTAGATCAATATTCGATAAAATGGGATCTATAATAAACGACTTGGAGATCTTTTTCGTTTGTAATAAAATCATATATTCACCTCATTCAATAATCCATAAATAAGTGTAACGTATAATCAGGAAGCGAGGCAAGTGAAAGGAATGGAAGGAAGAATGGGGAAACAAACCAAAGAAAGTTTACGTCGGTTTTTCACAGAAAAAAGAAACCAATTAGATCCGAAAATCGTTAGAAATACATCGGCTAAAATTGTTCAGCATTTATTGCACCATCCCATTTATCAAAATAGTAACACATTGATGGTTTATCTTTCTTTTCGCAATGAAGTCGATTTAACTTTATTAATTGAAAATGCGTGGCAGCAGAGGAAAAAAGTGATTGTACCAAAGACAAATCCGACAAACAAGCAAATGGTTCCTTATTTCATTCAGTCGTGGAATGAATTAGAAGAAGGAAACTATGGCATTCTCGAACCCCTTATCTGTGATAAAAATCCTTTTCCCATTGACCAAATTGAGCTAGTATTAGTACCAGGGTTAGCGTTTGATCAAGAAGGATACCGATTGGGGTATGGTGGGGGATATTATGATCGTTTCTTTGATCGTTATAGAAAACTTCCCTACCTTATTGGTGTTGCCTATGATTTCCAACTGGTTCAACATTTACCTAGAGATGATCATGATTATTCAGTTAATGAAATTTGTACTGAAAAAGGTTGTATTAAATTATAATTAGGATAGAATCAAAATAAATGAAGTTTGTTCATTTGTGAGCAAAATGATTGAAAATATTGTACAATATAGGCAGGAATAAAGAAATGGATTTTGCAGCGATATTATTAGCTGGTGGTCAGAATAAACGAATGAATCGATATCCTAAGTGGGATTTAATGATGGGGCAGGAAACGATGCTACAGCGGTCGATCCGATATTTAAGTAAATACTCGCAGGAAATCTTCATTGTTTCAGGTGGCGAATATCGATTTCCGTCATTTGATCATGCACGAATCCCAATTCATGTGGTCTATGATTCGACTCCTTATTTGGGACCATTAAATGGAATTCGAACAGGTCTTAAGGAAAGTGATCATCATTATCACTTTGTTGTTGCAGCAGATATGCCGTTTTTTTCGATGGAGTTCGCTTGTTATATGGTGGAATTAGCGGAAACAAGGCAAGTCGACCTAGTTATACCAAAATGGAAAGGGCAGTTGCAACCATTATATGGAATTTATGCAAAAAACGTATTAGACTCGATAGAAAAAGTATTAGTAGAGGGTAAGAACAGCCTTGTAAAATGGATCTTCGAGCAAGAAAATAAAATGATCATTGCTGAACAAATCGTGGCTCGATTTAATCGCAACGAGAGAATATTCTTTAATATGAATCATCCAGAAGATTATCAGCAAGCATTAGTTTGGATCAAGGAGGAAGATTGTGAAAAACGAGATGTTAAAAGAAATTAGAGTAGAGGATGCCGTGGGGTATACTCTTGCTCATGATTTAACAAAGATTGTACCAGGAGAGTTTAAAGGAAGGGCTTTTAAAAAAGGTCATGTGATTCGTGAAGAAGATATTCCAGAACTCTTAAATATTGGCAAAGAACATATCTATGTCATTGATTGGAAGGAAGGGTATCTTCACGAAAACGATGCTGCCATTCGTTTGGCCAAGGCAATCGCAGGCAAAAACGTCGAAATGAATGATCCCTATGAAGGAAAAGTGACATTAACTTCATCTATTTATGGACTTGCGAAAATCGATGAAGAATTGGTTCACCAAATCAATCATGTACAAGATGTTGCTCTAGCGACAATTGTAAATCACAAAATTGTACAACCAGGTTCTAAATTAGCAGGTACAAGAGTATTACCTCTGATTGTTGAAGAGAAATGGGTAGAGAAAGTAGAACAATTGGTAAAAGGAAAAGCGGTCATTCAAGTAAAAGAGTTCATTCCTTTTAAAGTGGGACTTGTTACCACAGGGAGCGAAGTATATAAAGGAAGAATAAAAGATCGCTTCAGACCAATTATTCAAAGGAAGTTAGAAGCATTTGGCTCAACACTAATCGAACAACGATTTGCTCCTGACGATATTGATCTGATCCAAAGGGAAATTAATGATTTTGTCGAGAAAAAAGTAGATCTGATTCTTGTTTCGGGTGGAATGTCAGTCGATCCTGATGATCGAAGTCCGTTTGCCATTCGGGAATTAGCAAGTGAAGTGGTCACTCAAGGTACGCCCATGCTACCTGGGTCGATGTTAATGATCGCTTATATTGGCACCATTCCTGTTTTAGGATTACCTGGTGGTGTGCTTCACGATCCCTATACAGCATTTGATGCAGTTTTACCTCGTATCTTAGTAGGCGAAAAAGTAACCAAGGAAGAAATTATTCGTCTCGGTTACGGAGGTTATTTCGGTTGTTAAACAAGCAGATTCCCATCATTAGTTTTGTAGGTTTCTCAGGTAGTGGTAAGACGACACTATTAACGAAGATCATTGCTGCCTTTAAAGAGAAAGGTTATCGAGTGGCTACGGTTAAACATGACGCCCATCGGTTTCAAATGGATGTACAGGGAAAAGACACATGGAAATATGCTCAGGCTGGATCTGATATCGTACTGATCAATTCGCAAGAAAAACTAGCAATGATTGAAAATTTAGCAAAACCAATCTCATTTGAAGAAGTTGTATCACACATAGAAAATGTTGATATCATTTTTGTAGAAGGTTATAAACACGAGTCTCCGCCCAAAGTTTTATTAGTTAGAAGAGAAACGGATCTAGAACTACTTCCTCAATTAAAAGATGTAATCGCGATTGCAACATCTCTACCATTACAACTAGAAGAAGTCCCGGTTTATGATATAAACGACTTTAATGGGATTGTTCATTTCATTGAAACGAAGATATTGGGGGAGAAAAAGCATGGCTCAAGAAAATAAAATACCTCACGTAACAGCAAAGCGCTTACCGCTTTATTATCGCTATCTTGAAAAATTGCATCTCATGGGAAAACAACGAGTTTCATCCGCACAGTTGAGTAAAGAATTGCTGATTGATCCGGCAACGATCCGTCGCGATTTTTCCTATTTAGGGGAACTGGGAAAAAAAGGCTACGGATATAATGTCAGCTATTTACTTCAATTTTTAAGAGATTTTTTAAAACAGGATGAAGTAACAAACGTTATCCTTATTGGTGTTGGTAACCTAGGAAAAGCATTATTACATTACAATTTTTATAAAAGTAGAAATACCAAAATCGTAGCGGCTTTCGATAGTGATCCCAACAAATTTAATCGGGAAATTGATGGAATTCCCGTCTATGGGATGGAAAGCTTAAAAGAGGTTGTCGATTTATTCCGTGTAGAAGTGGCAATTTTAACCGTACCTGTCTATGTGGCCCAACAAGTAACGGATCAAGTAGTTGAGGCAGGTGTCAAAGGAATCCTTAATTTCACACCTTCACGTTTAACGGTTCCGCCAAATGTGAGAGTTCATCATATTGACTTAACAACTGAACTACAAACATTGGTGTACTTTTTAAAAAATCCCAATGTGTTAGAAGAAGAAAAGGAGACTGAAGCTGAAACCGCAACTGAGTCACAATTCGATTCTTAAAATAAGAAATTGTTTACTGAATGAAAACCTTGAAAGAAAGGAATCGGTTTTTATGGAGGAAAAAGATCAAGCCATGACGGTTATTGGTCATCTAGAAGAACTAAGGAAAAGAATTATCTGGACCATTATCTTTTTTGTGATTTCTTTGATTGTTGGTTTTGTGTTAGCTGATCCTGTGATTCGCTATTTTACACATGATCTAAATGCCAAAAATATTACTTGGAATGTTTTTCGATTATCTGATGCTTTAAGAGTGTATATGCAATTTGCATTTGCGATTGGAATTACGCTTTCTCTTCCCTTTGCTTTATTTCAGGTATGGAGATTTATCTCACCAGGTTTAACGAAGAGAGAAAAAAAAGCCACAATTTGGTTTATCCCCACGGCATTTATCTTATTCTTACTGGGAGTGTCATTTGCTTATTTTATCCTTTTTCCAATGGTCGTTACTTTCTTATCCAATCTATCAAAACAATTAGGTGTCGTTGAAGTATATGGAATCTCCCAATACTTTAGCTTTATGCTGAATATTGTGCTTCCATTTGGTCTATTATTTGAATTGCCAGTTGTTGTCCTGTTTCTAACACGGTTAGGAATTGTTACACCGAAATTACTAATTCGTATTCGTAAAATTGCATATTTTATATTGGTCATTGTCGCCGTTACCTTAACGCCGCCAGAACCAATGTCAGACATTCTTGTGTCTATTCCATTGATCTTGTTATATGAAGTTAGTATTTTCCTCTCAAAGTTGGCTTCGAAAAGACGCCAACAAGCATTAGAAGAAATTTAATATGAACAGCAAAAAGCACGTCAACCTGAAGAAGGAAGCGTGCTTTTTGTTTGTTTATTTTTCTGTATTGATATTACATCGTGTCAGGCGTAATGCTTTGAAGGCCAGGCCAATCTACCTCATCGGCGTATTGTGTAAAACCATCATTATTTTAGTAAAAAGTTCCTAAAAAATTTAAAAGAAACACGTAATTTTTCTATTTTCTTGTCTGTATACAATAATTGTCTTGCTTTTCTATAAATAAAAAGGGGTAAAAACCAAAATTCTTAAACTTCTTCCATTTTAAAAGAAAATCAAAATAATAAAAAGAATTATGATATTGGGAACAACAAAAATGGAGAAAGAATTATTGAAAATATTGATATACTTTTAAAATTGTCTATTCCAGTAGTTGTTAGCATGAATATTGATAAACAGAATATCACACAAATAGGAGATATGTTTAGTTTGATGGAACAAAGGGGTTGGGCAAATAAAGATTTATTTAGACTTGAGATTGCCAGGGTAGATGATAGGCTAAACGAAATAAATTATCCTTATATGTTTAAAGAATACGAGTTATTATTAGAATTAATGAAAATATTTGAGAAAATCAACAACATTCCTTCCAATTATAAGATTGTTTTTTTAAAGTCTACGTTCTATTTATCAAATTTAATAAAGATACATTTTAATCAATATGAGGCCGGCAGATCAAGATATCATTACTGTTGGTCTACATCGTCGCTATATGATGGATATTACATAGATTCATCTTTAGATGCCTATAGATGTCCTTATTCTGTTGGTAGAAAAGAATTTAATATAGGAAATATTACGTCAAATAATGTTAACCTAAATAGTTGGATGAATCATAATTTAATAAATAGAAACGATTGTTTAATTTGTAAATTGGGTGGTTATTGTAGTGGAGGGTGTTACCTAACGAATCAAATTGATAGAAAAAAACAATGTATGGAAGAATTGTCTAATTTCAACGGATTTATTGAAGAAATTTTTATACCCGAACTAAAGAAATTTGTAAATATATAATTATAAAATTTGATAATTTGGAGAAGAAAATATGAATTTATCATTACTGACAACTAATAAAAACTTTAAATATTATTTTTATGGGCAGGCTATATCAAGATTTGGGGATTCCCTGTTTATGTTTGCTATAGTATGGTTCGTTTTGCAAATATCAAATAATTCAGCACTTCTTTTTGCTTTAGCTATGATCAGTATGAGCCTACCAGAAATACTTTTTTCAGTATTTGGAGGTACTCTAGGTGATAAGTTTAATAAAAAGAACATATTAATTATAATCGATATATTATCTATAATTATAAATATCATTGTGATAATTTTGACTATTGTTCAATCTTCTATTCTATTATTTTATCTAATATTTTTTATTCATGGTATGTTACAGGCCATTTGGGTTCCTAATTATTATTCATTTATTCCGACGATTGTAGATAAAAAGGATTTAACAAACGCGAATGGATTTATGGAGTTGGTAGATCAGGTGAATTTCGTAATTGGGCCTATTTTAGCTGGTTTCCTAGTCAAATTTACAGGTCTTGAGACTATATATGTGATAAATACTTTAACATTTATAATTTCTATTTCACTTATGCTCCGTATTATTTATAACCCTTCAACTCTTGATAAAAATGGAAAAAGAGAAGCCTCTAAAATTTTTGACTTAAGTGAAGTAAAAGAAGGTTTATCATATATAAAAGGTAATAAAATCATACTTCGGTTAATGCTAATTTATAGTCTTTCTAATTTTGTAAGTGAACCCTTTTTTAGCTTACTCATCGTATTGGTAAAAGATAGCTTTGAAAACCCTTTATATATAGGGATTCTTAATTCTTCATTATCTATAGGATTGATTATTGGTTCATTAGTAAGTTTTAAAATAAAAATTTCTCATATGAAATTAATTATATTGAGTGAAATTCTAATGGGAATTTTAATGATCATTTTTATAATGGCCTTCCCCCACATCTCAACTTTTCTTATTTATATCCTAATCGGCGTAATATTAAGTGTTGAACAAATTAATGTTAATACTCTCTATCAATTGTACACTAAAGAAGAGGTCATGGGGAAAATTATGGGTATCCGAGTTTTTTCAACACAATCACTTAGGCCAATTTCGAAAGGAATAGGTGGCTATATTGCTGACCGAATAGGTGTTAAGTACATTATGTTGATTTCGGGATTGTTAGTCTTCTTAAATGGATTAATTTTTTATAGCAATCACTTATCTAATAAAATTCAAATAAAGGAAGAACAAGTTGAAAACTGACGATAATAACTATTCATTATTTATATAGATCACTTACAGCATCCAACGCAATTTTATAATATTGGGATGCCGGTTTATACTTTTTTGACTCTTTATAGAAATTACCCAATTCCTCAGAAATCGGTAATAAATGCTTCCACATTTTATTTTTATAATAATATTCTATAGCTTCTTTCATCAACAATTCGTACTCTGCCAATTGATTTTGCTTTAAGAGTAATTTAGCCTCAATTATCTTAAAATGGTAGGCATCCTCTTCCTTATTACAATATTGCTTAGCTTCTTTAAGAATGTTAGTTAAATCATCTAAGGAATTTTGTTCTAAATATATCTCCATAATAGATTCATATGTAATAAACAGCTCATTATTTGTGGCTTTATTAAGTTCTAAACTTTTTAAAAAGTAATCCATACTTTTATTTAATTTCTTAAGGTTTTTGTATACGATTCCTAAGTTATGATATATTTTCCCTTTAAGTTTTTCATTATTAAAATTTTCAGCTAGATCTAAAGCTTTTTGCAAATTTTGTTCTGCACTGGCAAAATCTCGTTCCTCTATATATAAACCACCTAATAAAGTATAATTTTCAGCTGCATTTGTCCATTTGTTTTCATGAAGATAAACATCTAAGGCATTATTAGCATACGGAATGGCTAGATTTGTTTTGTTTAATTTTGCCAAAGATAAGGCAATATTGTAGTTAGTTCCGGCCTTTATAATCGGATCTTTTACTAAAGGAAGTTGTTTAAGAAAACATTGGTAACTATCCTCATATTGTTTATTTGTAAAATGGTTGACAGCATTTAGGTAATAATAAGTTTCTTTAAAAAGTTCTGAGGGAATACGGTCTATCTCCACGATTTCGAGAAGGGGTAATAATTCTTTCTCATAAATTATTGCAAAATCCTTATGATTGTTTGTTCTGAAATAATAGTAGCTTTCTAACAAATAATAGAGAGCTTCTTGATCGATAGAGTTAATATAAGGATAATCTTTTTTTATATTCTCTAAAATTGACTCTGCTTCATCTAAGTTTTTAAGATCTAGATTCGCTTTCAAAGAGGATAATTTGGTCTCTAAATCATGATCAATATCCTTATATCTTGTTAAATATTCTTTTGGCACATTAAGTTTTTTTGCAATTGCGATTAATATCTCTTCTGAAGCACCATTTTTACCAACCTCAATATTGCTTAAGTGAGAGTAGGATATAACACCTGAAGCAAAGTCTTTCCTTTTAATCCCCAAAGATTCACGTAATTTCTTAATTCGATTACCAATATGCATGACGTTGCCTCCTTCTTAAATATGTAGGAGCGATAAACAAATTACATTATTTAATTCCATTTTAAAGGAAAATCAACAATGATAAAGAAATAGGTAATCAAAGATTAGCACTAATTTTAAAAATATGAAAAAAAAGGAGCATTCCTGTTAGAAAGAAATTTTGAGGGTTAACAAAAAAGAGCCCTCTTGGTATAGTACAGGGTGTCAATGCATTGACCCCGAATTTAATAAATATCAAGGGAGGACTCAAAATGAATTATAACCAAAATCACAAAATAGCGCAAATCAAACCAACAACACTAATCATTGGTATTGATGTTGCCAAAGACAAACATGTCGCACGTGCACAAGATGACCGTGGCATAGAGTTTGGAAAGCGTCTGATCTTTGAGAATCGAATATATGGCTTTCAAAAACTGGTGGACTATGTCGAAAGACATAAAAAAGAAAAAAATAAAACTCATGTTATTTTTGGTGTCGAGCCGACTGGCCATTACTGGTTAAATCTAACCTATTTTCTAATCGCAAAAGGATATGACTTTGTTTTAGTAAATCCAATGCACGTAAAGAAAAGTAAAGAGCTTGATGATAACTCCCCAACGAAAAACGATACCAAGGATGCGAAAGTAATTGCACAGCTGATAAAAGACGGGAGATACTCCGTACCTAATCTCTTAGACGGGATATATGCCGAACTGAGAGAAGGCGTCAAATTAAGAGATCAACTCGTCCAACAGCTCATGATTACTGAAGGTCGCATTCAGAATCACATTCAACGGTATTTCCCAGAGTATTTCGATGTTTTTGGAGATTGGGAAGGAAAGGCTGCACTTTGTACGCTAAGGTTATTCCCCTTTCCCTCAGAAATAATCAAGATGACTCCGGAAGAAGTTTTAGGAAAATGGAAGCCGTTTGTACAACGTGGTGTTGGAATTAAACGAGCAACGAAGTTGGTGGAAACAGCCAAAAAAAGCATTGGTATCAAAATTGGTATACAGTTTGCTAAACGTGAATTGGAATGTTTACTTGATCAATACGAACTGTACAAACAGCAATTAGAACAATTAGATCAAGAAATTGAGACCATTGTAGAAACGATACCAGGGGCTAAAGAAATGATGAATATACAAGGCTTAGGTACCATAACTGTTGCCCAGTTCTTCGCTGAAGTTGGTGACATTACAAAGTATAAGCACTCCCAGCAATTAGTGAATTTAGCAGGGCTATCCTTGAGAGAACACAGTTCTGGAAAGTATAAGGGGAAAACTCGAAGAAAAAACTTATTTATGTTTCTATTCTGACCCTGTTACTTTAGCTCAGGAAGCAGCAATAAGTTATACTGCGGAGGTTCAAAATCTTTATACTGAGCTTGTAGTATATGCTAGTGAAGATGGTATTGATGGTCCTACTTATTCTGCTCATTATGATAGATTTGCTTATCAACCATAATTATTTGTTCAAGGAAGGGAGATATCTTTATGAAAAGGATTATTTTTGCTAGTCTTATAATAGCATTGATGTTTAGTGGAATTGGGTACGCTGAATATACGGAACAAACTAAAAACAATGGTGTAAAACATCAAATAAAATCGGAAAGTCAAATTACTTCTCAACCAGCTCAGGTTTCCTTGGAAAAGGGCAAAGAGCTTATGTCTAACATAGAAGTATTATTGCCAACTTATCTTCCTAAGAACTATAAAATGGAGAATGTAATATATAATGAACCACCTGCGGAATTCAAAAATGGAGTTAAACTTAATATAGAAGCACATAAAGCAATTACTATCAGATATAGAAATCAAAATGACCCTAGTAATTGGATCGACTATACAACAAAAGCTGCACAAGTAATAATTGGAGACAATGATACTCAAGATTTAATGATACAAGGAGTGGAAGGGCAAATATTAGAGTATCCGGATAAAGAGATAATTGCTTTGAGTTGGTATAAAAATAAGACTAATCATTTTATAATTTCAAAAGGTAATATAACTAAAGAAGAAATTCTTAAGTTTGCTGAGTCATTAAAGTAATTAAAATAGTAGGTAGATAATATTATTTGATAGTGGTTAAAGCTTATTAGTGGTTCAAGCAATCATGCCCATTATCTTTTCTAATTGATAGAAAATTGCTATTAGTATTTAAATATTAATGGGACGGTGAGAAATTATGAATAAAAAAATATTTATCATAATTTTCCTTTTAAGTATGGGGCTTACAGCTTGTAGTAAAAATACATTTCCTAGTGATATTGAAAGAGAAATAGAAAAACAGATGGATGTAAATATAACAATCCCTACACAGGAGAATTTACCGATAACCTTTATTAGTTTATTGCTACCACCCGAATTAGATTTAAAAACAACGGGAAATCGTTATATTGCTCAAGTCATCTATGCAAACGAAAAAGGAGAGCTCATATCATTAACTGATGAACAAAAGCAACAAATTGAGGAAAATAATAGAATGAGAATTCTTTATGGTGAATATAAAGGTGAAAAGACTGTTGAACTTAATATAGGAAAAGGTTCATCTTCTTTATCAGGCTCAGAAAATAAAAAAATTGGGGATGTACTAGTAGAATACAAATTAGAAGAAACAAAACGTGGAAAAATATTATTCCTACTATTTAATGATAAAGATGTTTATTACTTGATGAAATTTCATTTAAGTAGCCTATTTACTGAACAAGATGGATTAAATTTTGCAGCAGATTTAATCAATAACACAAGATAATAATATAAGTATTTCAAATAATTATCTACATTAGTCCTGTCCAATTCCTAAAAGTAAGGAGAATTTTGGACAGGAACAACAAAAATTAACAATAGATGGTCCGTTAATTGTAAAAGATGAACAATTTTTCCATAAAATAATAATTTTATTTAACTGGATAGATAAATACTTTAAGAAATTTACAACCTAAATTCCCTTATATTTGTAATGCAGGTTAATTTCTATTGAAATAATTTACAGACTGGTGTACTGTTGTGCCCAATCTGTTCGTTACATTCCTATGGAGGACTTTTTATGAAGAAAACGGTTATTATACTTGAAATGGTTTTATTTCTGATTACTTTACTGCTTGGGTATTTATATTTACAAGAACAGAAACAAAACAAAATTTTATTGGAAATTATTAATGAAGATGCATATGGTATTTTTTTCTCTTCATTGTCTAGTATGAAGGAATTAGAAGAAACATTAAATCAATGGATCGCGAAGAAAACCATAACTTTAGATGATATGGACGGAATAAGTAATTTATTACAGGAGAATATAGCTAATTTAAATGGTTTGTATGCAACCTACAATAAAATTTATACAAAGAATTTACAGTCACCCCTCATATTTAATGATTACTTTAAAGGTTTACGAAACTTTTTACGTAATTCAAACGCTCGGAGTATCGAGGGTAGTAGTATATTACTAGATGAAGATGATTTAGAAGAACTCAAAAGCTATCAAATTAAGTTAAAATTGATCAATCAGATCTCAAATGAAATATTCCCTGAAGAAGAATGGGAATCCATTCAGGATAAAGGCTTTTTTAATGATTCAAGGTGGATTCAATGGTTTGAAAAATCCGAACAAATTATTATAAGGCCTGAATAAAAAATTAGTAGTGTTGTGAGTACGAAGCAATACTAATCCGAACTAAAATACCTATATTTCAATTGCTTATCGCGAATAACAGATTGGTAAGTTTTAAAAGGGGAATTATAATGATAAGAAAAGATTTTCTGGATTTGTTCCTCGTGATCAGAGTCAGCCCGATCATACTTTCCTTACAGGTGATGTGGCATTAAAACTAATTGGCGATTGGCAGGAGAAGTTCTCACTATTAGTTAGCAATCCTGAAGCTACAATTAAACTTTTTACCGAAGAAGAAATTACTAAATTACATGAACATGGGCTAACTAATACTCAGATAAATATTATGAGCTCTAAGGCTGTAAAAACTTTATTAGATCTATTTGAAACTGAGATTATGAAAGATAGTGAACGTAAGATTGTAATTGAATCGTTTTTGAAAAACAAATGTACCTCGATTCAGGATAGAAACACCTATTATTGTCCTAATGGCAACAAAGCCATACTTTCTCTACCATAATAAATGAATGCTTCACTAATTACTAATTTGGAAACGATTATAATATTCTTATTGGTGTTCCTCGTAGCACTTATTTTTTTTGTATCTTTCGTTGGAATATTATGCTAGAATTTGGGCATACTGTTTGACGGAAAAATTTTAATAAAACGACTTGAAAAATATGCTAAGTTTTATTATTATTAAAAATGTGTTAGCACTCTATTAAGGCGAGTGCTAATAAAAGGATAATAAACATAATAAGGAGGTTTCTGTGAAGATGATTAAACCAGTTGGTGATCGTGTCGTTATTGAACCAATTGAAAAAGAACAAACTACTGCTAGCGGAATTGTTCTACCAGATACTGCGAAAGAAAAGCCACAAGAAGGCCGTGTTATTGCAGTAGGTAGCCGTCGCAATGAAAAAGGAGAACGGGAACCATTAGATGTTAAAGAAGGAGATCGTGTCATCTATTCCAAATACGCAGGAACAGAATTAAAATATCAAGATAAAGAATACTTAATCATGCGTGAAAGCGATATTCTTGCCATCATTGAATAGAGTACCTGCGTTATACGTGAAGTTTTTTCATACTTAACGAATCAGCACACTAACATAAATGTTCGAGAAAAAATGTATAGGAGGTAAGCAGAATGGCGAAACAAATTATCTTTGGTGAAGAAGCTCGTCGTGCGATGTTACGTGGGGTAGACGCTTTAGCAAACGCTGTAAAAGTAACACTAGGACCAAAAGGACGTAACGTTGTATTAGAAAAGAAATTCGGTTCACCATTAATTACAAATGACGGTGTTACCATTGCAAAAGAAATCGAGTTAGAAGACCCATTTGAAAACATGGGGGCTCAATTAGTAAAAGAAGTAGCAACGAAAACAAACGATGTAGCTGGAGACGGAACAACCACGGCTACTGTTTTAGCCCAAGCATTAATTCGTGAAGGTTTAAAGAACGTAACTGCTGGAGCAAACCCAATGGTTATTCGCAAAGGGATTGAAAAAGCAGTAAATGCTGCAGTTGAAGAAATTAAGCGAATTGCAAAGCCAATCGAAGGAAAAGCATCCATTGCTCAAGTTGCTTCTATCTCTGCTGCAGATGAAGAAGTAGGACAATTAATTGCTGAAGCAATGGAGAAAGTAGGTAATGATGGAGTTATTACCGTAGAAGAGTCTAAAGGTTTTGTTACTGAATTAGAAGTAGTAGAAGGTATGCAATTCGACCGTGGATATATTTCTCCATACATGATTACTGATACCGATAAAATGGAAGCTCTGTTAGAAGATCCATTTATCTTAATTACAGATAAGAAGATTACAAGTATCCAAGAAATCTTACCTGTTCTTGAAAAAGTCGTACAACAAGGTCGTCCACTTTTAATCATCGCTGAAGATTTAGAAGGGGAAGCTTTAGCTACATTAGTAGTAAACAAACTACGCGGTACTTTCACTGCAGTAGCTGTAAAAGCACCTGGATTCGGTGATCGTCGTAAAGCTATGTTACAAGATATTGCAATCTTAACAGGTGGTGAAGTAATCACTGAAGAACTAGGTCTTGATCTTAAGACTACCACAATTGATCAATTAGGTCGTGCACGTCAAGTACGTGTAACCAAAGAAAACACCATAATTGTTGATGGAAATGGTGACAAAGCACAAATCGCAGCTCGTGTCAACCAAATCCGTCAACAATTAGAAGAAACCACTTCCGAATTTGACCGTGAAAAACTACAAGAGCGTTTAGCGAAATTAGCTGGTGGAGTAGCTGTTATTAAAGTGGGTGCGGCTACTGAAACTGAATTAAAAGAGAAAAAACTTCGCATTGAAGATGCATTGAACTCTACTCGTGCTGCTGTTGAAGAAGGTATCGTTTCTGGTGGTGGTACAGCACTTGTAAATGTTATCGCAGCAGTTGATAAAGTTCAAGCTACTGGCGATGAAAAAACAGGTGTTGACATTGTAAAACGCGCTTTAGAAGAGCCAGTTCGTCAAATCGCTAACAATGCAGGTTTAGAAGGTTCTGTGATTGTTGAGCGTTTGAAAAAAGAAGATATTGGCATTGGTTTCAACGCTGCTACTGGTGAATGGGTAAACATGATCCAAGCTGGTATCGTTGACCCAGCAAAAGTAACTCGTTCTGCATTACAAAATGCTGCATCTGTTGCTGCTATGTTCTTAACCACAGAATCAATCGTCGCTGACAAGCCAGAACCAGAAAAAGCAAACCCAGGAATGCCTGACATGGGCGGAATGGGAATGATGTAATCGTAATTGGCAATTCAACAGGTCCTTTCTATTCAAAGAAAGGACCTTTTCTATTACTAAAATTATGATATTTTATGGTAGAATAAATGAAAAATTCTTGCTTGACGCTATTTGACGAATTTTGTTAGAATGGCAGCAATGAATGAAAAACCTAGGAAGTTATACGAAGTGAGCCGCTAAGGAGGAGCTTTCGTGGAAAAACCAAATGAAATGGTCGTTGTTCTAGATTTTGGTGGACAATATAATCAATTGATTGCACGTAGAATTCGCGAACTAGGTGTGTATAGTGAATTGATTCCTTTTGATACTTCTGTCGAAAAAATTAGAGAAATGAATCCAAAAGGAATTGTATTTTCTGGTGGACCAGCTAGTGTTTATGTTGAAGATGCACCCATTGTAGATCCGAAAATCTATGAATTAGGAATTCCGATTCTCGGTATTTGTTATGGGATGCAATTAATGACTCATCAATTAAAAGGGAAAGTGGAACGAGCAAATGTTAGGGAATATGGGAAAGCAAATATAGAAGTGAAAAATGATTCTCCTTTATACAAAGGCCTTAAAAAGACTCAACAAGTATGGATGAGTCACTCCGATTTAGTCGTAGAACCACCGTTTGGTTTTCAAATTGATGCAAGTACTGACCATGCTCCAATTGCTGCTATGAGCCACCAAGATAAAAAATTTTATGCAGTACAATTTCATCCGGAAGTACAACATTCCATTTATGGGATGGAGATGTTGAAAAATTTCCTATTTGATGTTTGTAAAGTAGAAAAAAACTGGTCAATGGAGACCTTTATTGAGGAGAAAATAAAGGAAATCCGTGAAACCGTTGGTGATAAAAAAGTATTGTGTGCGTTAAGCGGGGGTGTTGACTCCTCTGTTGTAGCAGTACTTGTACACAAGGCAATTGGTGACCAATTAACCTGTATGTTTGTTGATCATGGATTACTTCGAAAAGGCGAAGCAGAGAGTGTGATGGAAACCTTTGGTGAAAAATTCAACATGAATGTGATCAAAATTGATGCCAAAGATCGCTTTCTTGCCAAGCTAGAGGGTGTAAGTGATCCGGAACAAAAACGTAAGATTATAGGAAATGAATTTATCCGTGTTTTTGAGGAGGAATCTCAAAAACTAGGGGAATTTGATTTCTTAGCTCAAGGGACCCTTTATACCGATATTATTGAAAGTGGAACGAAAACAGCCCAAACCATTAAATCCCACCATAATGTTGGTGGGTTACCAGAGGATATCCAATTCCAATTAATCGAACCATTAAATACGTTATTTAAAGATGAAGTAAGAAAAGTTGGAACCGAATTAGGGATTCCAGATGAAATTGTTTGGCGTCAACCCTTCCCTGGTCCTGGATTGGCTATTCGCGTTCTAGGTGAAGTTACGGAAGATAAATTAGAAATTGTTCGTGAATCTGATTATATTCTTCGAGATGAAATAAAAAAAGCGGGACTAGATCGAGAAATATGGCAATATTTTACAGTCTTGCCTGACGTTCGTAGTGTAGGCGTTATGGGAGATATCAGGACTTATGCTTATACCGTTGCAATTCGCGCCGTAACATCAATCGATGGAATGACGGCAGATTGGGCAAGAATACCATATGACGTTTTAGAAAAAATATCGAATCGTATCGTTAATGAAGTAGAGGGAATTAATCGTATCGTTTTAGACATTACATCAAAGCCACCTGCGACGATTGAATGGGAATAAATAGAATTAAACCGAACAATATATATATTTTTTTTAAAAATATTCGTATTTTAGGTTGACAGCCTATTTTTTTCTTGTTAGACTAAAACCGTAATCAAAAATTAATAATTTATTGCAACTTCGTATAAGTTTGGGAATATGGCCCAAACGTCTCTACCAGGCAACCGTAAATTGCCCGACTACGAAGGTTAAACAAACAATCATAAATGGGTTGATTCAATTTATGACATATGCCATTGCCAAATGGTAATTTTGTCGTAAGGGGTCATGATCTAACATTGTTTTGTTTAGACCTTTGTGCCTAGGTAGAGACGTACCTAGGTTTTTTTATTTAATTAGAAAAAGGAGGAGAAAAAATGGAACGTACATTAAATGTTCCACCGAAGGCAAAGGTCGGTATGAATAATTCTTTGTTAGATCGTTTTTTTCATCTTTCAGAAAACAAAACCAGCGTTCGTACTGAATTACTTGCTGGAGTTACTACATTTTTAACGATGGCCTACATTTTGATTGTTAACCCACTGTTCTTAGGAAAAGAAGCAGGAATGGGAGTAGGTTCAGTATTCGTCGCAACAGCAGTAGCTTCTGCCATTGGAACTTTATTAATGGGGCTTTTAGCGAACTATCCTATTGCCCTTGCACCAGGAATGGGTTTAAATGCATATTTTACGTTTGCTGTTGTCTTGGGAATGAAGGTTCCTTGGCAAACTGCACTTGGAGCTGTTTTTCTATCTGGTCTTATCTTTTTTCTTTTAACACTGACGAAGGTGCGGGAAGCGATTATTAATGCGATTCCTTCTGGTTTAAAATTAGCGGTTTCTACTGGTATTGGACTTTTTATTGCGTTTATTGGATTTAAAAATGCAGGAATTATCGTAGCAGATCCAGAAGGTACATTTGTGACCTTAACTCATGATTTAGGAAATCCAAATATATTATTAACAATTTTTGGTTTAATCATAACTTTATTCTTTATGATTAAAAAAGTAAAAGGTGGTATTTTTTATGGAATGATTGTGACAGCAATTGTAGGTTGGATTTTTGGAATTGTAAAAACACCTACGGCCATTTTTTCTATGCCACCTTCAATTGCTCCTACTTTTCTCCAATTAGATATCATGGGTGCAATAAATATGGGATTTTTAACAATCGTCTTTTCATTCCTATTTGTTGACTTATTTGATAATATTGGAACGCTTGTAGGGGTTATGAATCAAGCTGGTTTCTTAAAGGATAACAAAATACCAAGAGCAAGTCGGGCGCTATTCGCTGATTCAATTGCAACGATGGTAGGTTCTTTATTTGGTACCTCTACTGTTACTTCTTATATTGAATCGTCAGCAGGTGTAGCAGCTGGAGGGCGTACAGGATTAACAGCAGTATTTACTTCAATGATGTTTATTGTTGCTTTATTTTTCTACCCGTTAGTTGAAGCTGTTGCAGGAGTGGCAGCCATTACTTCTCCAGCATTAATTATTGTGGGGATTTTGATGGTAGCTAGCTTAAAAGAAATTGAATGGAAACAACTAGACGAAGCAGTGCCAGCGTTTTTAACAATGCTGATGATGCCATTAACATTCAGTATTGCAACAGGTATTAGTGTGGGATTTGTAACTTATCCATTAGTAAAAATCTTTGCTGGAAAAGCTAAAGAAGTTCATCCGATTATGTATGTACTCGGTATACTATTTGTTTTACGTTTTATCTTCTTATAAGGAATAAAAAATAATTGGTTATTATTATAATCAAAACATTAAGTGAAACATCTATTTAGAGGTTATTAGTTTTTGAAACTGATAACCTCTTTTTTAAGTGCCCCAGCATGGGCGCAAACTAGTCGGTGAAAATCCGATATGGGGGCTGGTAGTGCCAACCGTTAGCTTAAGACAAGGGTGTCCACCGTGAGGTGGAAACAAAGCCCCTTTTATTTTGTCTAGCATGGTTAACCTCCTAAAGGAAATAGTTCAGTTGAAGATTTTGATTCATTATCTTGATGATTGTACTACGATCAATCGTATCCACCCAAGGAATAACACCTAGCACTGGAACCCGACAAAATTGTTCAATCAATTTGGGATTTGTCTTTTCAGCTTCTCCAGCTTCATTTTGTTTTAATCCATTAATAATGACTCCTAGAACATCTAATCCTTTTTGTCTAGCATATTCAACTGTCAAACAGGTATGATTGACTGTTCCTAAATTAGGTCTAGCCACAATTACCAGTGGTAATTTTATTTCAACAGCTAGATCACTTACCAAATAGTTCTCACCATAAGGAACAGCTAGACCCCCAGCTCCCTCTACTATAAAAAAGTCGTGGGTCACTTTCACTTGGTCCCATTTATCGATAACATCCTGTTTCTTTATAGTTCTTCCTTCTAATTGTTGGGCAATATAGGGCGCTAAAGGTGCATCAAATTGAAAAGGGTTAATGCATTCTAGAGAGTTGGTATCTTTGGACATTGTTTTTAAGATCATCGCATCACTGTGCGGATCGTCTCGCTTCATTCCACTCAACATTGGCTTAAAAACGCCGACGTCAATTCCATGATCAACTAACATTGCAGCAATACCTGCAGCAACAAATGTCTTCCCGATATCTGTATCTGTACCCGTTATAAAAATGCCTTTTTTCATTGAATCACTCCTAAGCTTTGGCCTACTCGTTGAAACACTTCTATAACCTCTCCTATTTGTTCTTCAGTGTGACTGGCCATTAGTGAAATTCGAATTCGACACTGGCCAATTGGCACTGTCGGTGGTCGGATGGCTGGTGCAAAAATACCTTGTTCTTCTAGCTCTTTTGCAAACTCGACAGCAAGTTTAGCTTCACCGATTATCACTGGAATAATAGGAGTAATCCCATCATCAACCCGAAACCCTAAAAGTTTTAACTGTTTTCGGAGCATTTTACCTAGTCGAAGAAGATGCTGGCGTAATTGTTGGTTTTGTTCAATAATATCAATTGAAGTGATTGTGGCAGCGGCAATACTTGGTGCCATTGCTGTTTGAAAAATAAAGGATCTTGCCTTATTTCTAAGATATTGAATCCAAACTTCTTTTCCTGCGACGTAAGCTCCCTCTGTCCCAACCGCTTTACTAAAGGTTCCAATCACTAGATCAATCTCATGCTCTAAATTAAAATGTTCAGCGGTACCTCTTCCGTGTTCGCCAAGCACGCCTGTGCCATGCGCATCATCCATGATCACATAAGCATTATATTTTCTAGCTAATGCTACTATCTCTGGCAATGGAGCCAAATCTCCATCCATGCTAAAAACACCATCAGTAACAATAAACTTTTTTTTGAAAACGCTTGTCATACGTAGCTTCTCTTCAAGATCATTCATACTTTTATGATGGTAAATTATTGTTTTTGCTTTACTAAGTCGACAACCATCTACGATACTCGCGTGATTTAATTCATCGCTAAGAATAACATCTCCTTCTCCAGCAACACTTGATAAAACACCAACATTAGCCAGATAACCACTGGAAAATAATAAGGCACTTTCTGCTTTTTTAAACGTCGCTACTCTTTTTTCAAGTTGATCATGCCAAATGGTATTCCCCGTTGTTAATCTTGCGCCACCACTTCCTACTCCAAAAGATTGAAGTACTTCTGTAGCACTCTGAATTAATCGATCATCCGAAGCAAGCCCCAAGTAATTGTTCGAAGATAGAAGCAGCAATTCTTTTCCTCTTATTTTAATCCTAGGTTCTGGAGGTGTCTCAATCGTTTTTAATTGTCGGTATAACCCCTTTTCTTTTATAACTTTTAGTTCATCTTCGACCCACTTCGTATTCAACGGGTTCCTCCTCCTTTTCCGTAACCAAAACAATCGCTTTCTTTAACAAATGAACCATTTCTTTTAATTCTTGTTCAGTTGAGGCGAGTGGTGGCATAAATACAATCACATCTCCTAATGGTCGAGTTAACATTCCTAATTCTCTTAACTTAAGCGTGACATGGTAGCCTGTTCTTGCTTCAAATGGAAATGGTTCTTTGGTTGTTTTATCCTTTACCAATTCGATCCCTACCATAAATCCTAGCTGACGAATATCACCAACATGAGAAAGCGATTTAAGCTCTGAAAGTAACTGCTCTAGATAAACAGACTTTCTTTTCACTTGGTTAACGATGTCCTCTTTCTGAAATAAATCTAAATTTGCTAAAGCTACTGCACAGCCAAGTTGGTTTCCTGTATAGGAGTGTCCATGGAAGAATGTTTTCATATTTTCATAGTGATCATAAAAAGCTTGGTAAATTTCCTCTGTTGTAAAAGTTACAGCAATCGGGAGATAACCACCAGTAATTCCTTTCCCCACTGTCATAAGATCAGGTGTTACCCCTTCATGCTCACAAGCAAACATTTTTCCCGTTCGGCCAAAACCAGTTGCGACCTCATCCAAAATAAGAAGAACGTTGTATTTCGTACATAGCTCACGTATCCCACTTAAAAATCCATCCGGCATAAGGATCATCCCACCTGCACCTTGCATCATCGACTCCATGATAACAGCCGCAATTTCCTCATGGTGATCTTTTAATAAACTTTCAAGTTGTGCAAGACTTTCATCTCTTGTTTGGACAGGATCCCCACTAGGATGGCGATACACATAAGGAAATGGAACTTTATAGGTTTCAAACATCAATGAACCATAAACTTGGTGAAATAGATCAATTGAACCAACGCTGATCGCTCCAATCGTGTCGCCATGATATCCATTTGTCATGGTGACAAATTTCCTTTTATTCGCTCTCCCTAAATTTTGCCAATATTGAAAAGACATCTTAATCGCAATCTCAACCGCCTCTGCACCACTATCGGAATAGAAAACCCTTGTTAGACCCTCTGGTGTAATTTTAATAAGCTTTTCTGCTAACTCTGTTGCAGGTACATTGGTCATCCCTAATAAAGTAGAATGAGCAATTTTCCCTAACTGTTCTTTGATCGCATTATCTAATTCCTTCTTTCGATGTCCATGTACATTAAGCCATAGTGAGGAGAATCCATCATAATACTCCTTTCCGTTAATATCTTTCAGTTTAATTCCTTCTCCACTTTCGATAATCAAGGGATTTTCATCATAGTCCTTCATTTGTGTGAAAGGTAACCATAAATATCTTTTACTCTTTTCAATTAAGTCTACAGAATTCATTCATACTCCCCCATTTTTAATAGAATTGGCGTTTTTTCTAAGAATTGAATATAATCATTCACTCTCACATCAGGATTGACAAATATAACCCTGCCCCCATTTTCGTCTCCGTGTTCTTTCATTTTTGTAATCCGATGATAACCAAGGATTTTACTAGAAACATAACCAATTACATAATTCGGATCATCTGACCAACATAATTCAGCAACAACCCCCTCATAATGACTAATTTTTGTAGCTAATGCCAACGCTTCTTTTAGACGGATATTGGGTTGTAGCTGTTGAGCGTAACACCATTTTTCAAATTCTCCGACTTTCCAATCCAATCTTGTTGCTCTAACACCTTTTAACCCTTGTTGATCGATTCTATCACCTGTAATAGCATCTACCAGTATAGCACCACGTACCTCATTCGTTATCTCCATCCATTTGAAGCCTTTATCGATTACAATTTCTTTCAATCCTAGATCTCGCAAAATACCCCTTGCTAGATTTCTTCCTTCCTCCACTTGATTTACTGTATGGGTATAAACCGATAATGGAGACAGCATCTGAACAGGTTCTACTATAAGGTCAATCGTTAGCTGGAGGAAATCTGGGTTACCACGATCATGTTCCAGTGCTTTTCTTAATAAATAAGAAACTCGATCCTGAATTTCATGGAATGCTGCGATTTGCTCGCCACCAGAAATATGTTTTCCACCCTGTTCATGTGGACCGCCTAGTGCTGCGCGCATCCGAATACTATACAGATTCATACGATCTCCACACCACCTTATTGGCTCTTTGCAACACTTTCGTAAGCGGATAAACCGTAATCACGGTATAAATCATTCCCGGAATTGCAGTTAGGATTAGAGGAAGTGGCTCAATTTGTAAAGTATAAGCAAGTCCAATACGTGCAATGAGAGATCCAATTGGTCCTGCAATAAGAATAACCCCAAGAGATGTTCTAAATAGTGCAATTATTCCACCTGCAACAAGGCGAAAAAGAATTGCCACCTCGACATTAAGAATTGTATGAAGCCCTAGCATGAATAAAACAGAACTCGCAATTAAACCTGCGATAAAGTAACGCCAAAATCCAAAAGTAACAACAATAGCAACGGCCAATGGAGCGGACAACTGAAATTCTGAACCTGGAAACCCTGTTGGAATTTTAATCATACCAGTTACCGCTATAAAACTAGCTAGTAAAGCAATTCTTGTTAATTCTGAAACTCTTTGGTTCATACCATCTCCCCTAAATAATTTGTTAACTTAAATAAAAGCATCCTGTTAACATTTAGTTTAGAAAGGATAGAAAATAATGTCAATTACTTTTCATTAATTTTCTGAAAATATCATTAGTTATGGATGCTCACATACTTAAGAGCATTCCTTCCTTTATTGTGATACAATGAGTTTTGGTGGAGGTGAATAGTATGGAAAGAAATGAAAAACGTGTGGTTTGTGATTTGCCTTGGTGCAAATTAATTTTATGGTTTGATGAGAATATGGTTCCAATGGTGGAATTAATAGATAAAAAAGACCCTACACATAATGTACAGACCACTGCTCTTTGGTTTGTAGAAGAATTCTTAACTTCTTACGCCTTTATATTGACCAACATTCCTGAAATCTCGAAGTTTCGGGGAATTGTGTTACAAGGAAGAGAAGTGCTTGAAGAGTACTATGATGGTTTGTCTGTAGATGACGAAGAATAGAAAAAATCCCCTAGATAACAATGAAGATACCTAGGGGATTCTTACTTTTAGTTAAAGTTTTTTTTACAACAATCGCTTACGTAAATCCTCTGGGGATTCAGGTGACAAATAACCTGGTGCAATGTCAAAAACGGTTTTTGCCCCTGTTTGACCCTCTTTTTGAAGTCGGTATGCGGCTCTCGCATAGGCCACCAATACACTTGCGGTGAATTCAGGGTTGCTATCCAACTTTAAGGAAAATTCTACAATATGTTGGTTTCCTTCCCCTGTCTGCCCGCTACGAATCACAAACCCACCATGAGGCATTGTGGAATGATTCGCTTTTAATTCTTCTTCAGAGATGAATGTAACCTTTGTATCATAATCTGAGAAATAATAAGGCATTTCCATAATATCTCTTTTTACCTTTTCAGCATCAGCACCCTCTTCAAGTACAACATAGCAATCACGTAAGTGTTTTTCCCTTGTAGATAATTCAGGATTCTCTCCAGAACGTACACGTTCAATCGCTTCTGTTACAGGCACCGTATATTGAACGGCATTCTTAACTCCTTCTACTCGGCGAATCGCATCAGAATGGCCTTGGCTTACTCCTTTTCCCCAGAAAGTATAATCTTTTCCATGAGGTAAAATGGCCTCAACAATCATTCGATTAAGAGAAAATAATCCCGGATCCCAACCTGTGGAAATGACGCTTACTTTCCCACTTTCCTTTGCAACTTGATCAATTTTCGCAAAATATTCCGGGATCTTGGCATGGGTATCAAAACTATCAACTGTATTAAACATAGCTGCAAATTGTGGCCCTTGTTCAGGTATATCTGTCGCTGAACCTCCACAAAGAATCATGACATCAATCTGATCCTTATATTCTTCTGCTTTAGATATATGAACCATCTTTGATCCAACAGTAGCAACTTGTTCTGGTGATCTTCTTGTAAAGATCGCCTCCAATTGCATATCCGGATTTTGTTTAATGGCTAATTCAACGCCTTTTCCCAGATTACCATAACCAACAATACCGATTTTAATTTTTCCACTCATTCTAGTTCCCCTCCTAGTGCAATTAGATTGAAAATTTTCCAACAAAATTTATTTCGACACTTTACTCCAATAACCCTTTAATGAAAAATCAAAATAATTGGCTCTTTTCTTGATTAATCCATTGTGACGTTCATTCGAGCCACGTTGGCAAAGCGAATAAAATCAGATGCTTGGACGAGTTTATATTTAGCCCCGCAATGGGAGCGGTTGGCTTCATAACGTGCTTGTCCTGTTTCTGGGAAATAGGCCTTATACTCAGATAAGTCAGAACGACGCTGAATAACAGTTCCTCGCTTCAATTCTCGAGAAATCGTAGATTTGTGGCGACCAAGAAGATCTGCAATCTCTTGGAGGGTTTTTCCTTCTTTCTGTAGCACTTGAATTTGACCTCGCTCATATGGAGTGAGATGTTTAAAATGACGTTTCTTTGTGTTATGATTAGAATAAGCCATCGTTAAATCCTCCTGTTATGTATGGTTTTCGTCGACTTAATCATAACGGATTTACTAAGGCTTTTTCTATGTATTTGTTGTTGCATTTAATTTTACAAAGAACCCTTTTTATATTTTATATAGCTTTCAGGTAAATGAACTTGATTTAATTTTTGTAATAGTGATATATTAGTTATTGGAACTGTTAACGCGGACGTGGCGGAATTGGCAGACGCGCTAGATTCAGGTTCTAGTGGTAGAAATACCATGGGGGTTCAAGTCCCTTCGTCCGCACCATCAATTGTATTTTTCGGGAAGTGGCTCAGCTTGGTAGAGCACCACGTTCGGGACGTGGGGGTCGCAGGTTCAAATCCTGTCTTCCCGACCAATTTTTAAATAGAGGTTAAAAGACATGATTTCATTCGTACATGTCTTTTTTTTATAATCTTTTTATAATCTTTTGTGTTTACATCAATCGATGATTCAGAGAGAAGGAACAAGGTAATCCCGCAACAGTGGAACTTGTTAACAGTCAGTAGGATTTATACTTTGGTTATGAACGAACCCATTGCTATTCGCTGGATGTCAAAATGAAATGTGAATGGGATCAGCACTTTGCGCGCCTTGTTGGCTGGCTTGCTCTTAGATTGAATCTAGGGAAGCTATAACAATAGACAGTCTGTACTGTACCCGAATGTCCTTGGCAAACTTTTAAGAAGTACATCACAATAAGCTAAAAAGGATATCCTATTGACGAGATTAGTCGAATTATGTTAGAGTATAGAAGTCACGGATGTGACAATGTTCAATAAGATGTAGGAAATGGAAGAAAAAGTTTGATTGACATATTATCTAGGATTATGTTAATATGATTTTTGTCGCTTCGTTACGAATTGATCGGACGAACTGACGAAAAAAGAAACAAAAAAGTTGTTGACAATCAACAACGGAATATGATAAGATACTATTTGTCGCTGCGAAAAGCAGTTATCGAAAAGTTGTTCTTTGAAAACTGAACAGTGTCAGCTTAGCGTGAACCCTTCAATTCAGAAGGAAAAACAAAGAGCTATATCAAACAATCTTTAATGGAGAG
>NZ_SMAB01000019.1 GCF_004342885.1 Tepidibacillus fermentans | reverse complement strand
GTTTGCCTTCGGCTTCCTTCAGATTCCACCTCACGGTGGACACCCTTGCCTTTGGCTATGTGCTTGGCACTATCAACCCGCACTCAGGACTTTCACCTGTTAGACTGCGCCCATGCCGGGCGCACAAATAAAAGCACCTGCTTTTGCAAGTGCTTTGTTAACAAGGCATAAAAATACCACCTCAACCTTGCTTGTTAGGTTAGGTGGTTTTGGTGTTTAGCCATTTGCCAAATTACTTCGCTAATTTCTTCTTCTTGAATTGTTTTTATCTCTCCATCATCAAATTCAACTTCATATGCTCTAGGGAAATCCTTTACATCAAAAATATGGACTACAGTTCCTTCTCGTCCGTCCTTTGTTTTAATAACGTCAAGTTCTTCTATCTTTATATAAATCTACCTCCACTTATTCATCAACAAAAATTGTTGTTAACCTAAACTTGCCGGTTTCTTTCTCTTCAATCTAACCAGTTTTCTGCTAATCTAATGTCGCACTTTCATTATATTATATAATATTTTCCTTGCTCTTCTTTTCTGATTGTTTGTATTTTGACTTGGTCTCGCATTTCTTTATAATTTTCTTTTTCTTTCTCGCTTCGTGGATCCTCGATTGCCCAGTATCCGTTTTTACCATGAACGGTAAAGATGGCCACTAACAAGGTTTATCCAGAGACTCCGATTCGAATTGAACATGAATGAACTGAAAGATTTTAGAATCTCAATTAGGTTAGCCTCAAGATAGCGATTGGATAGATGAAAGCCAGCACACATTTAGTGCTGGCTTAAAAATCTTTACTTCATTAAATCTGGATATAACGCCTTCGCTATGCTTTCTAATCCATCAATGATCCGTGGCCCTGGGCGATTCACAAGATCACTATCAAGGTCAATCACTCGTTTATTTTTGATCGCATCAATATTTTGCCAACCTTCTTTTTTCATGATGTTTGCTGCGGCATTCTTGTCATAGTATCCATAAGTAGTAAGGATCACTTGCGGGTTGCTTTTGATGATTTTTTCTTCATTATATTGTACCCAACCTTGGTCTTCAACAATATTGATCCCACCAGCTTTTGTAATGAGTTCATCCATAAACGTCCCTTTTCCCGGTGTGTATAAATCTGGAGAAACCGCTACAAATACACGTACTTTTTGCTCTGGTTTCAAAGCCGCTAGTTTCTCTTTTATCGATTTTTCCTTTTCCTTCATTTGCGAGATTACTTCTTTTGCTTGTTGTTGAGTATTGGTCACTAGACCTACTTTTTCAATCGTTTGATAGACTGCATCTAAACTTTGCGGATCAAATTGTAGAACAGGTATCTTTAATTCTCGAATTTTAGCTGTCAATTCTTTTTTGTTAAGAGACCCTAATAAAATTAAATCTGGTTTTAATTTGATAATTTGCTCAACGTTTGGATTTAGACCATCTTGAAACACATATTCGACTTTTTTCTGAACATCTTTCGGATAGTTATCATACTTCGTAACCGCAACAACTTTCCCTTCTAAACCTAAGGCAAAGAGTGTTTCAGTGTTACTAGGAATTAAGGAAATAATACGCGTCGGTTCTTTTGTAATCGTAACCTTTGTTCCTGTATCATCTGTAATGGTTAATGGGTAGGTTGTTTTTAACGCTAGTTCTTGACTTGAATTTTGGGCTGGTTGATTTTCATTTTTTGCTGTCTGTTGACTACACCCCACTAGAACACCCAATAATAGTACAAATACACTTAACCAAAGCAAACTTTTTTTCATCAAACTTTTTTTCAACATGTTCCACCTCTCCTTTGTTGATTAATTTATATATTTTGGAAAATCATATCGTTATCAAAGAATTGAATATGTTCTTTTCGAAGAGAATGGATGAACCACGCCTCTAAATTAGCAAACATCTCTTCTTTTCTTTTGGAAAAAGAGACTCTATCTTTTCTTGGTGGTAATCCATATTTCTCTCGTAGTCGATCTAACCACTCATGTCGAAAATGATCGGAATCAAAGATTCCATGAATAAAAGTTCCCCAAACTGGCAAGTTCGGATGATGAAACCCTTCAAGAGTTCCATTTTCTAATAAAAACATTCCTTCTTGTTTTTCAGTCCATTCCACCATCCCCATATGAATTTCATAACCAAAAATAGGTAGCTTAGAATGAACCGTTTCTCCTTTTACCCGAATGGTTTTCTTTTCCTTCTCAAATCTTGTAACCATTGGGAAAAAGGCAAGCCCTTCTCGTGATAAAACATTTGATTCGATCAACTCTGGATCCAACAATTTCTCACCAAGCATTTGGTATCCGCCACATATGCCGACTAATTCTCGATTTTGTGCTACATGATCCAAAATTTTTTGTTGAAATCCAGATCTTTTTAAAAATTGAAGGTCTTCCATTGTATTTTTTGTCCCTGGCAAAATCACGACATGGGGATTACCAAACTCTTTCACATCGTTTATATAGCGAATTTGGACATCCTCTTCCAGTTCTAAGGGAATAAAATCGGTGTAATTCGATATATACGGGTACTTCACAACGACGATGTCTAAGTCCGCGTTTTCTTTTTTCTTTGGTTTTTGCTGTAAAGCCACCGAATCCTCTTCTTCCCATTCTGGTAATGGATGAAAGGGAAAAACAGCAAGGACTGGGATACCTGTGTACTTTTCAATCCACTCGATTCCCGATTGAAATAACTGAAGATCTCCACGAAATTTATTAATAAAGATTCCTTTCACCCTTTTTCGCTCTTCTTCTGTTAACAATTGCAGAGTTCCTACGATTTGGGCAAAAACACCCCCCCGATCAATATCAGCAACCAAAATCACATCTGCATTGGCCCACTCGGCGACCTTCATATTCACAATGTCCCGATCTTTTAAATTCATCTCAACAGGACTGCCTGCACCTTCAATGATAATCAAATCGTACTCCGCTTGTAGCTTCGCTAATGATTCCTGAACCACTTTTTTCAATTCTTCGTGTTTTGTCTCTCGATATTCTCGAAAATTCATTTGAGCGATCGGTTTGCCGCGAACAATGACTTGTGAAGCATATGGATTGCTTGGTTTAAGCAGTATTGGATTCATATGTTCTGAGGCAACAATTCCAGCTGCATCGGCTTGCAAACCTTGGGCTCGGCCTATTTCTTTCCCATCTACTGTGATATAGGAATTTAAGGCCATATTTTGCGCTTTAAAGGGAGCAACAGAAACATTTCTTTGCGAAAAGTAACGACATAACGCTGTGACAATCCTACTTTTACCGACATCAGAACCTGTACCCACAATCATGAAAGCCTTAGCCATCTTCAATTTCCCCTTCATCGACTTCTCTCATTTCTTTGTTTAGCCAATTCAGATAAAAAAGAGCTCCAGGTCGAACATTCAGATCATAAAAAGACGTATGATGAATCATTGAATAAAGAGCTCGAATCGGACCTCCATGGGTGATGACAAGCATAGATTGACCAAGATTTTTCCCGACCCATTCATCAAGGAAAGAAACGATCCGTGTTTTTAACTGATGTAAGGTTTCTCCGTTTGGCGGTGAATTTTGCTCAGGATCATGAAGCCATTTAATAAACAACTCTTGTTGATTTTGATACAACCAATCATAATCTTTTAATTCCCAATCGCCAAAATTCAGTTCTTTCAGCCGCTCATCCTGCATAATAGGAATATTCGTATTCAGTTGTTTACGAATGATCTGCATCGTCTCTATTGTCCTTTTCATTCCACTATGCACCATCATATCAACCCGGTGTTGTTGCAAGAAAGGAACCCATTTTCGGATCTCAACATCGTTATGATCTGACAACGACGGATCACTGTTTCCAAGCAATATTCCTTTTTCATTCCATTTTGTCCGTCCATGTCGGAGTAAATAAAAGTCCATGTCTCACCTCGATAACAGAACAAACATGAGCCAAAGCACCGTTTCTCCGCCTTCGATTAACCACCCATATACATCCCCTGTTAATCCCCCTAATTTTTTTGTAAAATATACGCCAAATAGAAAGACAAACCCCGTAATAAGGAGAAACATATATATCCCATAAGAGGTCAGCCAAAATAATGGCAGAATCCATAACAAAGTAAATAAGAAGTTTTTAAGAGTTAGGGCTTCTTTTAGCATCCTTCCCAACCCTTCCTTTCGCGCATAGGGAAAGAGAAAAACTGCCAATACGACACCAAAGCGAGCTAGTAAAGGGGAAACAAGGAGAACCTCCATAAAAAAGTTAGAATTGATACTATTCAAACTCGACGTTTTTAACGCAAATAAAATAACAAATCCGATTACCCCCATTGCCCCAACACGGCTATCTTTCATAATCGCAAGCATTTTTTCTTTATCTCGGCTACTCCCAATCCCATCAAAAACATCCATCCAACCATCTGCATGTAACCCTCCTGTTATCCATAAAAGGAAAGAAACCAATAGGATCGAATGGAAGTTCCTAGGAAACAAATCAGCCGTCATTTGATAAAAGAGGAAAAGGAAAAACCCAATGATCCAACCGACAGCTGGAAGGAAGAGAATCGAACGTTTCATCCTCTCTTGATCATAATGTATGGCATATGGAACCGGAATCCGGCTAAAATATTGGATTGCCATCCAAAACGAATCAATTTCATTCATAAATCTCCTAATTTTTGCATCACCCCTTTCTCATCGTCTTTGATCAACATTGGGATTCCCGCTACCACTAAATAAACTTGGTCCGCTACCTTTGCTAATTTTTGATTGGTCCAACCTAGCAAATCCTGATAGATTCGGCCTAAAACATTCATTTCAATCCCGCCAAAACCCACCTCATTCGTGACGAGGATCGCTTTGTGGTTCGTTTCTCTGAGGGCATGAATAAAGCGTTCGATTTGCTCTTCAACTTTTTTTAAACCTTTTTCCGATTCCCACATTTCTTTTCCCATTGGATCTTTTTGCAAAAGAAGATTAGAAACCCACACCGTAACACAATCGAGTAAAGTGACGGTATCAGCTGAAGCCTTTTCATTTGGGGCAAAGTATTGATCAATCCATATTGGCTCTTCGATAACGTTCCAAGACGTTGGGCGATTTTTTTGATGATGGAGAATTCTTCTTCTCATTTCTTCATCTTTAGCTTCGGCAGTTGCAATATAACGAACCTGTCTTTCATATTGGCTGGCAAGAGATTGAGCAAAACTCGACTTACCACTTCTTACTCCGCCCGTAACCAAGATGATTTTAGCTTGAGGATAGGACAAACTGTTTCAACTCCTTTAAAAGCTCAAGGTTTTCTTCCCGTGTTTTGATGGCCAGACGAATAAAATGATCATCTAGTCCTGGAAAAGAATGAGCCAAACGAATAGCGATTCTTTTTTTCTTCAACGCTTGTTCAAGTACACGTGCAGAAAAGGTAGTACGTACCAAATAGAAATTTGCAGAAGTTGGATAAATATGATACTCATCCATTTGTTTCATTTCTTGATAAAACCATTCTCTTTCCTGTTGAACCCATGTTCGGGTTTCTTCGATAAATGAAATGTCATCAAGTAAAAGAATACCCATCTGTTGTGCCAAAGCATTAACCGTCCAAGGGTCTCTAACCATCTCCATAGAATGAATCAACCACGAAGGCCCTATTGCATACCCTAAGCGAATTCCAGGAATGGAGTAAAATTTTGTCAAAGACCGTACTAAGATAAGGGAAGCTTTTTCGTGAAAAAGCTCAATCAGTCCTAATGGCTCATTTGTAAACTCAATAAACGACTCATCGACGACTAAAAGGGCCTGCCTATCTTTAACGAAGCGAATGACTTCTACCATTTCCTCTAAAGAAACCATTTGGCCTGTTGGGTTATTCGGACGACAAATGTACAGTAAATCCCCTTTAGATAGAATCGCTTTTAATCTTTCAAGGGGAAATATAAACCGATCCCCATCTATCTCATAAAAGATCCGTTTTATTGGAACATTTGCCGCTTGTAACGATGCTTCATATTCGGAAAAAGTAGGATGAACAATGACTCCTCGGTTGACACGAAGAACTCTTGGTAAGAGAAAGAAAAGTTCCGCTGCTCCATTTCCAATCACGACTTGTTCTTGATTCACTTTTAACTTTTTCGCGATTTGTTCCTTAAGAGAATACGCTTGTTCTACTGGGTATTTATGAATCCATGATTGATCTGATTTGTGAAAGAAATCCATAACGGAAGCTGGTGGCCCTAACGGATTGGTATTGATACTAAAATCCAATTCTGCCCAAGACTTACTCCCATGTTCCCTTTTACTCAATAAACGGATATGTTCCTGTATCCATTCTTTCACATCATCACCAACCTAATTGGTAAAATAAAGCGACCAAAAGATCAAGGTATACAAGCCAATGAAGATTCCACTTGCACCATATAACAACTGAATCGTTTGTTGAATATGCTCTACCTGAAGTGGTCTAAGGTTGTCACCCATATACGCCCTTTTTTTTGGTTGGCCAAAATAAACATTGACCCCTCCTAAGCGTATATGTAAAGCTCCTGCAACACATGCTTCCGGTATTCCGCTGTTCGGACTAGGATGTAAATGTGCATCTCGAAACCAAATAGAAAGGGACTTTTTCGCATCCAATTGTAAGAACCAAGCCGCGAAGACGATGAGAACACCGGTGATCCTTGCAGGGATATAATTAAGTAGATCATCAAATCTTGCAGAAGCAAAGCCAAAATCACGATAACGTTCGTTTTTATACCCGCACATCGAATCGAGTGTATTGGCCGCTCGATACGCCATCGCCAATGTAGGTCCTCCTAAAATCGCATAAAATAATGGGGAGATCACTGCATCCACAATATTTTCCGCAATGGTTTCAACCGTTGCCCGAATCACTTCCGATTCATCCATATGATCAGTATCCCGACTAACGATATAACCAACCTGTTTTTTCGCTTCTTCTAGTTCTTTTACCTTTAATAAAGAGATCAGCTTCTTCCCCTCGTCTGCTAAGCCTTTTGTTGCAATGGTGGTTGAAATCATCCAAGCACCAACCAGCCAAGATAACCAAAGATGAACCTGATTCATTACAAATAAAATGAGCCATACCAATCCATAACTACTGCCAACAATGAGAATGACTAAAATAATCCCTAATAACCGCTCTGAAAAATGGGAAGTAAATCTTCGTAAAAATGTTTCCATATGGCTAATGGCATTGCCAATCAACACCACGGGATGTGTTAATTGCTTTGGATCACCAATCCACAAATCAATGAGAAATGCGGTTATCACTTGCCAATAAAGATATTGGTCCATACTCTATCCTCTGTCGTTAGTTTTGAGAAACGATTTTATTTGCTACGTTTGCCTCTTCAAAGGTAGCCATTTCCTGAAAGAGAGACTGAGCAGAACGAAGTATTGGAAGAGCTAGGATTGCACCTGTTCCTTCCCCTAATCGTAGGTTCAATTGTAATAATGGATAGATTTGCAACGCTTGTAGCATATGTCGATGTCCTGGCTCCTCAGATTGATGGGAAGCGATCATATAAAGTACACTCTTTGGTTCAATCTTTGCTGCAATCAATGCCGAAGCACCCGTATTAAAACCATCGAGCAGAATGGGAACTCGCTTATAAGCCGCAGCCAAAATCATCCCTGTCATCGCTGCAATTTCATATCCACCAAACGTAGCTAAAATCTCAAGAGGATCATTAGGCTGTAGATTATGGAATTGTAATGCTTGTTGAATGATCTCTTTTTTATGTTGCCACTGTTCCGAATTCAAACCAGTCCCCCGACCTACAACTTCATCAAAAGACCTTTGTAGTAATAAAGCAGCAATCGCTGCACTCGATGTGGTATTTCCAATCCCCATTTCTCCAATTGCTAATCCTTTTGCACCATTTTCTACTTCCATCACTCCTAAATCAAATCCCACTTGGATCGCCTCTATTGCTTCCTGTTGCGTCATCGCTTTCTCTTTGAGGAAATTCCGAGTACCTTGTCCAATTTTCTTCTGGATTAAGCGGGGATTATCGATCGAATCTTTCATTCCCACATCGACCACTTTTAATAACACATCATGATGACGTGTTAACACATTGATCGCCGCTCCACCATGAAGAAAATTATAAACCATTTGTGTCGTCACTTCGGAAGGAAAAGCAGAAACTCCCTCTTCTGTTATTCCATGATCCCCTACAAAAACAAAACTTGTAATCGGGTCCACATGGAAACGAGTCGTCTGATAAATGCCTGCCAATTGAATGGCCAAATCTTCTAACATTCCCAAACTACCCTGTGGTTTTGTCAGTTGATCTAAACGAGTCTCTGCTTCTTTCATCACATTCACATCTAACAATTGAATCTGATCAATAGCCGTTTGCCAATTCATGTTCTTTCCTCCTCAATATTCAATCCCTTGGATTGCTGGAATTCCTTCATTATAGTAATGTTTTACTTCTTGAATCTCAGAAACAAGATCAGCTTGGTTGATGAGTTCAGGTTTGGCATTTCGCCCTGTAATCACTACATGTAACGCTTTCGGTTTTTGTTGAAGAAATTGAATCACTTCTTGTAATGGAAGAACATCATCAATGGGAAAATCAGTGATTGCTAAAGCATTATTCAACTCGTCTAATACAATCAGATCATAAGAGCCGGACATTGCTTTCTCTTTTACAAATTCCCAACCTCTTTTTAACGCCTGCCGATGTTCTTCTGCTGTTTTCGTCCAAGTAAAGCCAATTCCTAATTGGTGGATCTCAATTCCTAACTTCTCTAATGTCTTTTTTTCACCATAGTCTCTTTCAGGTGATTTAATAAATTGAAAGATGCCTACCCTTAGACCTTGACCGAATGCACGAACGGCTAGTCCAATTGCAGCTGTCGTTTTTCCTTTTCCGTTTCCCGTATAAATGATCGTTAAGCCTTTTTTCGTTTCTTTCATCAATTTCTCTCCTTTCTTCAAGTGAATTTATCTTTTTTTTGATATTCAACTGCTTTTTCTAACCAATGAATAACCATATTTGGATTTGAAGGAAAGTAGAAGTGTGTATATCCAGCTACTAGATTTTCCTGATGGTAACCATCGAAAAATTCTCCGCCTAATCCCTTTACTTTATACGCATATGGGTAGTTTTCAATCGTTGGAATTAATCTAGAATAGTGAAATTCGTGTCCTTTTGCTGTCTCTCCTTTGTTTAATAATACTTGTTGCGTAAGTGCAGTGATTTCCCGATATCC
Source organism: Tepidibacillus fermentans (assembly GCF_004342885.1). Lineage (NCBI taxonomy): Bacteria > Bacillati > Bacillota > Bacilli > Caryophanales > Bacillaceae > Tepidibacillus > Tepidibacillus fermentans. Next base: position 36,448 of record NZ_SMAB01000019.1, on the reverse strand, counting down.
TAATGCAGCTAAACGTTGTTGCATTTGAACTTTTGCAGGAATGATTCCGACCATCTCATACGAATTTCCATTGTGATCAACGATCGCCTCAGTTAAGAACATATAGCCACCACATTCGGCAAATGTTGGCATTCCCTGACTGATCTTTTCCCGAAAATCAGCGATTACCTTTTTCTGTGCGGTTAATTGAGCAGCAAATTCTTCCGGAAATCCTCCTCCGATATACAATCCATCTGCATCAACTGGAATGGTTTCCCCAGCCAAGGGGCTAAAGTATTGAATTCTTGCCCCATACTGTTCTAGTAGCTCTAAATTCTCAGGATAATAGAAATGAAATGCTTGATCTTTTGCCACAGCTATTGTTACAGGATAACATCGCTCAGAAAATGGCTGAAAGATAGAGGGGTGATTGACGACTACTTCTTCTGCTTTTTTGGCAATCTGTACGAATTGATTGAGATCAATGTGCTCTTCTATCAATTCGGCTAATTGCTGAAATAATGGATTAAGTTCCCCTCGTTCAATTGCTGGAACAAGTCCTAGATGTCTTTCCGGTATACTCATGATTTGGTTTTTATTTAAATAACCAATCACTGGAATTCCTGTCATATCTTCGATCGCTTTTTTGACCAATTCATAATGTCGAAACCCTCCCACTTGATTGACAATTACACCAGCAAGATGAATACGGGGATCCATTTGCTGAAACCCAAGAACCATCGCTGCTGCACTTCGGGCTACTCCCTCTGCATTAATAACCAAAACGACTGGAGCGTTTAATAATCGGCTTATTTCCGCAGTACTTCCTCTGTCGCTTAGAGGGTCTTTGCCATCATAAAATCCCATCACACCCTCAATTACTGCAAGATCTGCACCAAGTGAGCCACGGATAAAGATTTCCTTCATGATTTCTGAATCAACCATCCAAGTATCAAGATTCCTTGACTCCCTTTTTGTCACTGCAGTGTGATATGTAGGATCAATATAATCGGGTCCTACTTTAAACCCTTGAACAGTGATTCCTCTTTTTACTAGAGCAGCCATTATACCAATCGTTAACGTCGTTTTCCCTACTCCACTTCCTGTCCCAGCAATAACAACTCTTGGAATCTGTGTTTTCATCAATTCACTCCTTTTTCTAATCTACCAATGGAAATCGTAACGTTCCCTGCTTTTTTCTTTTGCAATAGAAGTTGATTTGTTCTAGCAGATAAACAAGCAGCAGGTTCACTCACCCCATAAACCCCTATATGACGATAAACCGTTTCTGAAGGATGTTGAATGGATACCTGATTTAATTCATCTTTAGTATAAAAAACGATTGGCCATTGGTACTTTTGATGAATCTCTAATAATCCTAATTCATCCCTTTTTAAATCAATGGTTGCGAGATGGTCAATACTCTTCCAGGATAACCCTTCCTCTTCTAACGTAGAAAAGATCACAGACTCGATTTCCGATGCTGATGTACCACGATTACATCCGATTCCAACCACTAATGTTTTCGGACGGTAGAGAATGGTCTTCTCAGGGAGATCATTCCATTCTTGTTGATGAAGCAATCGATCGGTAATGACAATTGCCCCTTGATAATCTTCCTTGATTCTACTTTCACTTGATATCGAAGAATAAAACGTAAATTGTTCAGAACGAGGAATCGAAGAAGGCCACCAATCCCTTTCTCCAACTTCTTGAATGATCGCAATTTTTTCGTCATTCACAACCGCTGCACTTACCGCTGTAACATGTTGAACGGAATCCAGCTGCCAACCATATTGAACTCCTAGCAAATCAACAGCTAATTTTTGGTTGACATCAGACGATGTCGTAATAACTGGAATCGCCCCCATTAAATTGGCTACTTGATTGGCTAAATGGTTAGCCCCTCCTAAGTGTCCAGACAAGACACTAATGGCATACCGGCCATTGTCATCTAAGACAACAACTGCCGGATCTGTCCTTTTGTCCTTGATAAGTGGAGCAATTATTCGCACAACAGCACCAAGTGCCATAAATAAGATCAATCCTCGATAGGATAAAAATAAGGAAGATAAGAGCGTTGCCATACTACCATCAATCACATAAATATCCTTTTCTTCTTCATCTCCGAAAACCCATTTTTTTGGATAATAGAGATCACTATCAGGTAGTCGCTCATGCAGAAATCGTGCTTGACTTACTCCTTTTTTTGTAATTGCCACAATCGCATATGCTTTTTTCACCATTTACTCCCCTTTTCGATATCCATGGCTAAATCGCCCATCATACAATTTGGAACGATTTTTATCGATATCCAGATGATTTTGAAAAACGTTGCCGGCCAAAATCATCGCATGGGAGTGAATATTCTCTTTCTTCAATTCCTCTACCACTTTTGCCAATGTACTTTGGATAATTTTTTGATCTTCCCAAGTCGCACGATATACAACCACAATCGGTGTATCTTCTGCCCATCCAGCGAATCTTAATTCCTCTACGACTTTTCCAATAAATGATGAACTTAGAAATAATGCAAGAGTACTATGGTGACGTGCTAATTCCCTTAATTTCTCCTTTTCTGGTACAGGGGTTCTTCCTTCTATTCTTGTAATGATTAAAGTTTGAGTTAGTTCTGGAATGGTAAGCTCCGCCTTGATTTGTGCAGCAGCCGCAAAAACGGAGCTTACACCAGGGATGATCTCATAATCAATACCTTCCCTTTGCAATCGTCTCATTTGTTCCGATGTCGTACTAAAAATTGAAGGATCTCCAGTATGTAAGCGTACAACAAGACTTCCTTTTTGAATTTCTTCAACGATCATCTCTATTTGTTGTTCCAAGGTGAGCCCTGATGTTTTAATCGTTTTTGCTCCTTTTTTTACCCTATCTAATAAAGAAGGATGGATTAAAGAATCGGTATAAAGAATCACATCTGCTTGTTGCAGTAGTTTTAACCCTTTTACTGTAATGAGATCAGGGTCTCCAGGTCCTGCTCCAACGAAATAAGCCTTATTTTCTTTCATCATGTTCTCTTCACCACCATTAATGACAAATAGGGTAACTCTTTTCCTTTTAAATCTAATACGTTTTTGTAGATGATTTCTTCGTTTGAAGTTGCTTTTGTGACTATTGCAGCCTTTTCTAAGGTATTGGTTTCGATTAAAACATCGACTAATAAATCAAGGACTTTTGCTATTTTTAAGAAAATAATCGTCTCATGTTGTTCAATTGCTTTTTTCATGTGATCTTTATTTCTCGTAGCTGGAATAATTCCGACCTGTGCATCGCCATCAGCTAATGGTAAATGTAATGAAGCCGCGGCACCAAAAATTGAAGAAATTCCCGGAATCGATTGGACGGCAACCTCTGGATGAAGGAGTCCCATATATTGGCGAAGATGAATAAATGTACTATAAAATAAAGGGTCTCCTTCTGTAAGAAAAGCAACATCCTTTCCCTGTTGTAAGTAGCGAAATACTGCTTCTGTTGCTTCTTTCCATTGCTGTTTGATGATTTCTTTATTCTTGGTCATCGGGAAAAGTAAAGGAAGCAATTGCTGCCTTTCCATGTCAATAAAATCACTTACAATCGACAAAGCATAACTCGCCTCATTTACCGCCTTTATTGGAAAAGCAATCACCGGTGAATTTTTGATCACCCGTAATGCTTTTAATGTGAGAAGTTCGGGATCGCCAGGGCCAAGGCCAATACCAAAAAATTGTCCGATTTTATGTTCTTCCATCCGCTTCTTCCTCTCTTCACCCTTTTGAATTCGTTGCTGTAACAATATAAATTGGATTTAAACTCTCAAATCCTGTTTTATTGACAATCGGCTTACTTCGGGCAATCTGCACAAGTGTAATTTTCGGTGAACATCCCTTATTTTCAAAAAAATGCAAAGTATCCATCAACGTTTCCATCGTTATGGCGTTCACGATCACCCTTCCGTTTTGCTTCAGCCGATGACAGCCTAGCTGAAGGATTTCTTCTAACCTCCCATTGCTCCCTCCGACAAAAATCACATCTGGATCGGGAAGATCGTTTAAACAATCTGGGGCTTCTCCATGGATAACTGTAAAATCCGTACGAAACTTCTTCATATTTTTTCTAATAAAATCTATATTCTCAATGTCTTTTTCAATCGCATAAACTTTAGCATCTGGCTGATATTTGGATGCTTCAATGGAAACAGAACCTGAACCAGCTCCAATATCCCAGAGAATATCTCCTGATCTTAATTTCATTTCTACTAAACTTAATACCCGTATCTCTTTTTTGGTTATTAATCCTTTTTTAGGCTTTTTTTGATAAAATTCTTCGTCTTCGATTCCCAAATTCCAACTTTGAACGGCTGGAATTTCTTTTCGTCTTCGCAATATGACGATATTTAACGGTGCGAATGTTTGAACAGCCGCTTCTTCTAGAGATAATAGATAAACCCTTTCATTTCTTCCACCAAGATATTCACCAATAAACATTTCATACTCATCAAATCCATAGTTTAGTAGATACTTAGCAATCGCTGTCGGAGAATGAACAGTATCGGTTAACAGAGCAATCTTTGCTTTTCCATCGATTCTTTGGGCTAGACCTGTTAGTGCCCGTCCATGTAAACTTTCTATATAAGTGTCCTGCCAAGTATCTCCCAACCTAGCAAATGCTAATTGAAGTGAACTAAGGTGGGGATAGATGGATAGATTTTCACTTCCTACGATGTCAAGAAACAAACGGCCAATTCCAAAGAAAAGTGGATCACCTGAAGCAAGAACAACCACCTTTTTGTTGATTGCTTCCTCCTTTAAACGGTGTAGGATAAATGGAAGATCTCCTTTTAAGACCCATTTTTCTTTTTGAAAATGAGGAAAATAGGAAAGGTGTCTTTCCCCGCCGACTAAAATATCTGCTTCATCGATCCATTTTCGATAGTGAGGGGAAATCCCATTTTCTACATCGTTACCGATGCCAATGATCTTTATTTTTCCAATCATCCATCTCCACCCTCCCAAGAACTCTTCCCAATTTTGAAACAAGAATGACCTCTAGGATCAATCCTCCCTGAATATAAGAAAGACTCTCTAAAGCGACCAAACGGCAAATTTCTGCAAAATAAGATGGTCTATTTTCTTCGATGATGATTTTCTCAACCCATGCAGCCGTATTGGCTTGTTTAATTTTTTCTTGAACTGAATTGGAAATGTAAAGCCGGTTTGCAATATTAGCTAGAAATTGAAAATCAATACTCGACTCTTTTGAATGAACCATCATCTTCCCTTGCGCAACCTTGGATAGTTTTCCAATCATCCCTAAGATGGTTACCTTTTTTGCTCCTAGTCTTTTCGCGTGTTTTAAAGCAAAGCCAACAAATTCGCCCATTTGGATAAAAGCCATTTCCTCTTTTTCCTTAAAGATGTTCTGCGCAATCTTTTCACTTGTACTCCCAGTCGTTAAAATAAAATGGTCGATCCCATTGATTCTGGCAACACGAATCGCTTGAACAATACTTGCCTGGTAAGCATCATGAGAGTAAGGGATCACCGTACCTCTTGATCCTAAAATGGAAATCCCACCAATAATCCCCAATCTAGGATTTAATGTCTTTTTCGCTAACTCTTCACCATTGGGTACCGAAATGACCACTTTTACACCTTTTGTAAGTTGATAGAATTCTAAAAGCTGTTTTACTTCTTTTTCGATCATGCGTCTTGGAACAGGATTGATTGCTGCTTCGCCAATAGGGACTGGTAATCCAGGTTTGGTTACTCGACCAACCCCTTTTCCACCGTCTATCTCAATCCTTTCTTCATCAAGCCATGAAACGGTTGACAGAATCAACGCTCCGTGAGTGACATCGGGATCATCGCCTGCATCTTTGATCACACCTGCCGTTGCTGTGGTTAGGCTATACGTAGAGTTTTGAATGGGAAATCTAACCCTCTCACCAATCGGCAACTGGATTTCGATATCATAAATCTGGCTCTGCTCAATTAACATAAGTAGAGCTGCTTTTGTTGCGGCAGTTGCACAGGCTCCTGTTGTATATCCGCTTCGTAATCCTTTTTTCTTACTCATTTTCATCCCGATTCACTTGTTGAGCCATCAGTGAGAGAGCATTCACAATTGCTGCAGCCACTGGGCTTCCACCTTTTCTTCCTTGATTGGTAATATACGGAACATCTAATTTCTGTAATTCTTCTTTTGCTTCTTTTGCAGAGACAAAGCCAACAGGAACACCGATGATGAGATCGGGCTTTGCTTTTCCCAATTTTACCAGCCGAATCAGTTCTAAAAGTGCTGTTGGTGCATTTCCGATAGCAAAAATACCCCCCTCGATTTGGCTTGTTGCCTTTTGCATGGCAAGAATCGAACGAGTTATGTTTTGTTCTTTCGCTTCCTTGACGATATCCTCATCCCGTATATGACAAATGATTTGTCCACCAAAATGTGTGATGCGAGATTGATGGATTCCAGCCTTTACCATTTCCACATCCGTCACAATTTTTTTTCCTTGGCGAATTGCGAAGATACCCGCTTTCACTGCTTCTGGATGAAATCGTAAACTTCTCCCTAATTCAAAATCCGCGGTCGTATGAATCACTCTTTTGACAATTGGAAATTGTTCTTCGGAAAAAGAATGATTACCGATTTCTTCTTCTATCATTTCAAAACTTTTTAACTCAATCTCCTGAGGTTGAATCGTTATTGGCGAAAATTCCACGAAAAAATCCATATCCCTCACCTTTCGTTGATTCCATTTACAACTCATTTACTAGTGTTCCTCTAGGTATTTCAACAAATCTTCAAACTGATGAAACACGATAGGATACTGGAGTTTGGGCCTTTGTATCACGATCGTCTCAATTCCCATTTGGATGGCACTCTCTACCTTTTCTAAAAATCCTCCTTCTTTCCCACTTTCCTTTGTAATTAGAAGATTGATTCCATATTTTTTATAGATGGCTTGGTTCAATCCAGCTGAAAATGTTCCTTGCATGGCAATGATATTTTCCTTTGGAATTCCCAATGATTCGCACTTTTTTAGGTTTTCTACCGTAGGTAAAATGCGAAAAATGAGTCGAATATTTGGCTCCCCTAATAAAGACTTTGCAAATCGATCAATTTTAGTGATTCCTGTAGTGACGAATACAACACCTTTCTTTTCTCTTATCCATTTAATGGCTTCTAAATAGGAAGATACGAAATGAAGGTATTGGCTCTCACTTAGAACTGTTGACGGCCGCTCATACCGTAAATAAGGTATGTTTACTTCTTTTGCTACTTCCATCGCATATTTTGAAACAAGTTCTGCATAAGGATGTGTCGCATCAATAATGGCTTTAAATTTCTTTGCAAGAACCATTTCTAGCATTTGTTCTTTCGTTAACCTTCCAATATAAATGGGGATGTTTAAAGATTTATATTTTTGGGCAGCTTGTTCTGTGACCACACTTACGGATACCTTCTTATTATGTTGCCGTAAAAAAGCAGTTAGTTCTCTTGCATCTTTTGTTCCTGCTAATACTAACATTTTATCTAACCTCTGCTTATGGTTCTTGTTCACTTATTCATGATGTTGAAGATGAGTATGCTTTTCGTATTGATGATTATGGTGATGATGACCATTATGATGATGTACGTGATCATGGTGATCATGATGATGAGAATGATGTATAAAGTTTAAACGATACTTACATAAGTCACAATTAAGGGCTGGTTTCCCCTCTAATGCTTCAAAGGCACGGTCAGTGAGAACATCGATTAATTTGTGATCAAGCCCTAGATATGGAGCTCTTTTGATCTTTCGGTTTGGATATAATTGTTGATAATGTTCGATCATTTGATCCATTCTTTTGATCAATATCCCTGTGAATAAGAAAAAAGGTAAAATATAAATGTTTTTTGCCCCTGTCGCAATACATCTTTTGATCCCTTCTGTAAACGTCGGCTCTGTTATTCCCATGAATGCAGGTTCAACCCACTTAACCGGAGTCCGTTCCCACAATAACCGCATGATTTTGTAAAGATCGCTGTTTGCGTCGGGATCACTACTTCCCCTTCCCACAAGTAAAATCGCTTCATCTTTCCTTTGTTCCCCACTTTCTCCTTGAAAACCTATTTCTTTCAGACGATCTGTGAGAATTTGTAACGTTACTTCATGAATCGCGATGGGCCTTCCATATGTAAAAGTAACGTCTGGATATTTCCCTTTTGCTTGATCAATCTCATAGGGAATATGTATTTTAGCATGACCAGCGGAAAAAAGAATAATCGGTACGAGCGCGACTTTTGTTGCCCCTTGCCGAATACATTGATCAATTCCTTCAGCAACTGTAGGTGTCGTTAATTCTAAAAAACAAGTTTCAATAATCGGTACCGACTTTATTTCTCTGATTTTTTGTGCTACTTTTTCTGTGAAACGAAATACTTCTTCATTTCCTTCCGCATCGAGACTCCCATGTGCAACAAATAAAATGGCTTCCATTTCTTCTCCCCCAAAATTTATATTTTTTCGTTAATGTTCTGTTAAACTGTATTTATTTTGATAACCACGTGGTGTCACGATTTTTTGATCAAATTGAAAAGTGGCCTGATTACCAACAATAATGGTGGTTACCATATTCATCTCATGATGAAGCATTTCACCTAAAGTCGTCACGATGACTTCTTGGTCGTCTCGATACGCATTCTTTACAATGCCTACTGGTGTATCAGCCGAACGGTATTGCAATAAAATTTCTTGCGTTTTTTGGATCGGCAGAATTCTTTTCTTACTTTTAGGATTATAAAGAGCGATGACAAAATCTGCTTCTGCAGCCAGACGAATTCTTTTTTCAATTTGTTCCCATGGTGTTAAAAGGTCGCTCAAACTGATCGTACAATAATCATTCATAAGGGGCGCACCGAGTAAAGCGGCTGCTGCGTTAACCGCTGATATTCCAGGGATCACTTCAATTTGAACAGATATTTTTCCCTCTCTTGATGCTAAAATTTCGTAAATAAGCCCAGCCATTCCATATACCCCAGCATCTCCGCTAGAGATAACAGCTACCATTTTTCCCTTCTTTGCTAGATCAATCGCGAGCTCTGCTCTTTCAATCTCTTTGGTCATTCCTGTGGCGACCACTTCTTTTCCCTGAATATATGGAAGGATAAGATCGATATAAGTCCGATAACCTACGATGATTTCGCTTTTATTAATAGCAAGTTGTGCTTGTTTTGTCATTAATTCCACACTACCAGGTCCAATTCCAACAATGAATAGATGTCCAATCGTTCCCATTTTGTCCATATTTCCCTTCACTTTTTATTTACAGATGTTATGTAATAAAGATAATAATTCAGTAGATGAAGTTGGTGGTTTTATCGAAGAATCGATTCGTTTCTGTTTTAATAACCCTTGGTAGATTTCCCAAAAAATTGGCGGTTTTAAGCCAGAATCCCTTAATATTGTTGCGTCAGAAAAAATCTCCAAAGGTGTTCCTTCTTTTAATTTTTTTCCATTTTTTAAAACAATGAGGTGGTCCGCCCATTGATAAGCCAGTTCCAAATCATGAGTAGATAAAAGGATTAACTTGGAGCTTGATTTTTCTTCTAAAAATTGGATCAATCGTTCGATAGCCTTTGGTTCAAGATAGGCGGTTGGTTCATCTAATAATAAAATCTCTGGTTCCATCACCAAGACTCCAGCTAAGGCTACTAATTTTTTTTCACCTAAACTAAGATAATGGATTGGCCTCTGTACCAAATGGGTGATATGTAAATATTCCATAATGAACTGAACTTTTTCTTGAATCATTTTATCGGGAAGGTTCAAATTTTTGAGTCCATAGGCTATATCCTCCCAAACATTTGATAAGAAGAGTTGTTGTTCTGGGTCTTGAAAAACTATACCAACCTTCCTTCTTAATCGATTTAATTCTCTAGGAGAATACTTAAGTTCTTTTTGATTGACGGTCACTTTACCTGACTTTGGTCGGAAAATGCCATTAATATGGCCTAAAAGTGTTGATTTCCCTGCTCCATTATGGCCAATTAGCGCAACCTTTTTGCTATTCGGGATCTTTAGGGTTAAGTGATCAAGTGCTACCGTTCCATTCGAATATTGATAAATTACATTTTCAAATTCAATCATTGGTGGTTCCATAATTTTTTCCGTCCTTCTATACTTCGATATTGGCTTGTTTAGTTACAGCAGAACTTTCAATAGCTCCTCTGCTTTCTAAACCGATCGCCCATTTTCGATAACGCTCTAAAGAATTTATAAAAAGTTGTGATAATAAGGCAGAAAATGAATAAAGTGAACGAGTAAAGTTTTTATAACCAAGCCGGGAAGTTTGCGCTATTTTCATTTGATATGCTGTATCCAACAAAACAAATAGAAAACGATAGATGAGCTTCGCAATTTCGAGAAGATCAACAGGAATTTTCAATTTTTCCATTACTTTTATTAAGTCATGAAAAGGAGTGGTCAGTATAAGAAAAAGTAAGCTTGCCGTGTTAGACAGCGATTGAAAAAATATACTTCCTGCTGTTTCTATTCCTTGTTTCGTAATCCCAATATAATAAGGGCCGATGGAAAGAAAGCCCAACATCATTTTTGGTGATGGAGAAATGGATAGCATAATGCTCATAAGGCTAACTCCTAGAAAAAGACCCATCCCTAGCAATAATGTTAGATAATCCTTCCATGGCACTTTGGCAAAACCAATAGTGATCGTGACAGTAATAACCCAGATCATAAGATCGCCAATCCAATGAAACAAAAAAGATAGGATAAAACTTACAAACACAAATATCAATTTGATGAAAGGATTAATTCGAATGAAACGATTGGTATACGCAATTTGATCAATTTTCAACATTTAATTTCTCACCTGTCATTATCCTTCCTCTGATAAAAACCAATTCCATAAATGAGAACACCGAATCCTAAAATTGCTTGAACGGAAAAAAGGATTTTTTCCATTGTCTCATTAGGTTCAAAAAATAAATTTGTAATCCACGGTTGATAATCTCGATCTATCGTTGAAATTACTCCTTGTGCTTGATCATCCGTCCCAGTAAATTCAAGATTTCCTAAAAAATTTTGTAAAAAGAGAATAAGGAACAAAACGAATACACTAAGTAGTATTTTTTTATTTACCCCAAGTAAAAAACCTCCTTTCTTTTTGTAAAAGGAATTGCAGTTCTTGCTGATGATTGTGCTTTAAAAGTTGAATAACAATAACTGTTATGATTCCTTCTATCATCGCTAACGGCACCTGAGTAACAGCAAAGATCGTAAAAAATTTCTGAAATGATTCCATCATTCCTCCAATTTGTGAAGGAAACGCAAGAGCTAATTGAAATGAAGTCACAACATAAGTCATTAGATCCCCTAAACTTGCGGCGAAAAAGATTGCAAGCTTATCTCTATGGAACAAACGTCTAAATAAATGATACGTACCTACTGCAAATATTGGCCCTATAATCGCCATCGAAAAAAGATTAGCACCTAAAGTGGTAATTCCACCATGAGCGAGTAAAAGAGCCTGAAAAAGTAAAACAATTCCCCCAATTACACTCATGATCGCTGGACCGAATAAGATGGCACCTAATCCTACCCCTGTCATATGACTACTACTTCCCGTAACTGATGGTAGCTTTAGAGCAGATAAAGCGAAAGTAAACGCCCCTATTACACCAAGGAGTAATTTAAACTGAGGATTTTCTTTGATAACGATACGAATCCTTTTCACTCCAAATACGAAAAACGGAGTAGAAATCACCCACCAAAAAGCAGCCCATTTAACCGGCAAAAAACCTTCCATAATATGCATCGCATAAGCAGGTTGTGGAATGAACAAAAAATAAATCGTTAATAACAAAACCTCAACACTAAATGATCGATATTGCAAATCAATTCCTCCCCCCAATAAAATAAGCACCCCTACCCTAAAGATAGAAGTGCTTGATGTGCTCTAGTGAATATTCTCCGCCATATCACCTATTTCATAAGAAAAACACTTCACTCCGTTTTACAAGGAAAGCGTTGAAGTGTTCTAAAGTGCAATCAATGCTGATATGGCAATGAAACGACAAACACTCCCCTATCTCCCGTAGGGTTTTGTGTTCAGAAAATAGGCAGGTCTCCTGACTTCGATTCACCGTCTGTATAAGGCCTTCCCAATTTTACAATCAGTGGCATTGATTTATACAGACTCCTCGTTACAGTGGCGGGACCGTGTCGGATTTTCACCGGCTTCCCTTTTAATCCAAGTTATGATTGCATAACTTGGAACCTATTTCCAACGATATTTAATTTTATTAACTTTATATATAACCCATGACTGATAGCATGTCAACTAAATTTTTCATTTTGTTACTGTATAAAAAATAATCATTGCAAAAAAGCAAAATTTGTTATTTAATATCAAACAAGGAATACAACATATAGAAAAAATCGTTTTAAAAAAACAATATATAGTGTTTTATGCAAAAAAGTAAGGTGTTTTAAAACTTAAAAGGGAATCTGGTGAAAGTCCAGAACTGTCCCCGCAACTGTTAGTGTGGACGAAATGAGTAAAAACCACTGTGCAAGAATGCTTCATGGCTCTTGTACGGGAAGGATTCAAAGTAGGAAGAAGCACAAGTCAGGAGACCTGCCTTACTTTTCAAGTTTCATTTTCTTCGGGAGTTGGGAGGATGGAACGATTGTATAAACAGGTATATTTTCTATAATTGCCTTTTTATGCCATCGTTCAATCCGCTCAAAATTGAGCGGATTTTTTTATCAAATATACAAGGAGGCTTTTTTATGTTTAACAGTTCAAGTGAAATTATCAGGTCATTTACGTCAGCAGTAGAAAACAAAAAGACAGATTTTTTAAAAAGGGAAAACAGTAATTATGTATATTCTTTGCCATTATTAAGACACCACTTAACCAATTTTGCAGAAGAAGAATTCTTATTAAATGAAATTTTACCTAAAGAATTAAAAGATTTATATGATCAAGGAATAGTCTACATCCATGATAAACAACTAAGTCCTTATTGTGTTAGTGTTGGGTGTAGAGATATCGCCACTTTTGGAATCCCTACCCTTGCCAAAAATATGTTGTCTTCTAAACCAACGAAGAGACTAGATACGCTTTTACGTCATTTTAGTAATGTGGTTGTTTTAATGTCTCAACAAGTTTCTGGAGCGGTTATGCTGTCGCAAATGACAACTGTCGCTGCATCGTATTTATATTTTGAAGAAATAGAAACACAAAAGAAGTATTCCCAAAACGATTTAAAACAATTATTCCAAAGCTTAATTTGGGAAATGAATATGCCTCTTCGAAGCGGTTCCCAATCTGCCTTTTCCAATATAACGATGGAATTTGGCAAACCTTCCGAAGAAATCAAAGATGAATACATAGTCATTGGTGGAGAAGCAAGAAATATGAAATATAAAGAAATTCCCTCTGAATATTTTGATCGGATTAATCAAGCGATTATCGATGTGATGGCTGAAGGAACAGGAAATGGCATTCCTTTTACCTTTCCTTTAATCACTGTTCCGATTGATGATCATTTTAACTTTGATAATGATTTATTCTTATATTTGTTAGACAAAATGTATAATTGGGGCGGCGTTTATTTTGAAAATTTTCGTACAACCCCCTTTGATAATGATTATTATAAAAAATTAAATCCTTACATAAAGGCCCGGGATCCAGAAGCCAGCAGAAGCTTATGCTGTCGTTTACAGATCGATTTAAGCTTGCTCTCTAAAGTGGGTAGTGGTATTTTTGGGAGTTCCACGGGGTCAACTGGTGCCGTGCAAGTACTTAATTTAAACGCCAATCGCCTTCTAATGGAATTTGGCCATGACAAAGATTTATTAAAACAAAAAATGCGCGAATACCTAGAAATCATGCAAAAAGGTCATCAAGCGAAAAGAAAATGGATTGAAGCAAATAAAGAATTATATCCCACTTTCTTTGCATTTAATAAAGACCTTAAAAATTATTTTAATGTTTTTGCCATCACTAGTATGCACGAAGGATTGATCAATATTGGTTTTAAAGATGGAATCAAAGATGAACAAGGAAAAAAACTTGCCCATGAAATCATGCAATATATGACTGAAGTGATAAATGAATTCATCGTTCGTGACCAAGTTGCTTGCGGAATAGAATATGCTCCTGCTGAAAATGCCGGAATCAAACTGGCTCGCCATGATATGAAATGGGCAAAAGAACATAACCGAGAAATTTTTGTTCAAGGAAAAGGGGAAGATGTTTATTTAACTTCTGGTTGTATGCTTCCCTTTAGTGAAGAAGACTTTTCAGCCCAGATAGAGAATGCTGCAGAATTTCAAGCTTATGCTACCTCAGGAAGTATTCTTCATCATTTTCTAGAAACAAAGGTTGAGCCTAATCTATTAGCAGATTATATCGACAAGTTATTTCAAAAGCCGATCAATTATATTACTTTAACACCCACCATCACAAGTTGCATGACTTGTGGTCAGCAATTATTGGCCGAAGATGGGAAAAACATTGGAATATGCCCGGTTTGTGGTAGTGATGATATCGCCACATTTAGTCGAGTGATTGGATATGTTCGCATGATCGCTCGAAAGAAGATAAAAGTAGATCAAGAGGGTTTTTATAATGGTGAACAAAATTTTTGGAGTAAAGCTAGACGATTTGATTGGAATACACGAAAACGTATAAAATCTGAACATTTAAAGGAATTACACCACGAGGATATTTTAACAGAGGTATTTTAAAGAGGGATAGCGTATGAAGTTTTATAAACAAGTGATGAGAACATTTGTTGATCTACCAGGCCACCATTCTCTACTTATCCATTCCCTCGTTGGTTGTAACATGCACTGTTTTGGTTGTCATAATTATGATGAAATCGTAGCAAAAAAACATGAAGAATTTTTTACAGAAGAAGACATTATCCAGCAAATTCAGTTGAACGGCTATTTTTTTGATGCAATTATTTTCAGTGGTGGAGAATTTTTATTAGAAAAGATTGAACCCATAATCAACTTCTTAAATAGAATCCGAAGTATATTTCATGGATTGATTATTATCAATACCAACGGTACTTCCCCAGATAAAATGAAGACATTAATCAATCAAAAACTAGTTGATGGTTTTCATATTGATATGAAATTGCCCTATCATTTATTAGATATCAATGAAGACAAAGAGATTTTTCAAGCCATTATGGGTATTGAACCAACTCAACATTTTTTAGAAAAACTACTCACATCTATTGAACTCGTCATTCAACAAAATAGCCCTTATAGCCAAATCAGAACAGTAAAATATCCTATTTTAAGCGATGAATTTTTTGAAGAAATTGAGTATTACATAAAAACACTCAATCAAAAATATCAAACTCAAGTGGAATATAGAATTAATGAGTTTCTAGACATCTCTCATTCCAAAATCTAGAAAGCTCAAGCCATTGGATACCTAAAATAAACGGGTATCCTTTTTATTAGGGAATCTTTGATAATTGTTAAGTGCATACTATTGGATGGAGGTGATAACAATGAAATATAAAATTGCTGATTTACAAAGAAATCCTGAATTCATTCAAGATATTACTGAACTTGAGCAAAAACTAAATAAAGTACTTGGGGGCAAGCATGTACTTATAGCATACAATTCCATAGAGAATAATCCCTTTGAAGAAGAGAACAAGTAAATGTGGAACGAACACGTAAATAAGGATTTTACGAGTAGAACACGTTTCATTCCTCGTTTGGAAAAACTTTATGTCTGAATACCTGTTTACTGTCAACATTGCAATGTAATTATATCTTAATACATCGATATTCCCCATTAGAAATAACACCTATCTTCTCAGCTTGGTATTTTTCAAAGATCCATTTGATGACACTTCCATGGGTGATAATCAAAAGGTTTTCATTTGGGTAAGTTACTTTTAATTCTTTGAGTCCTCTATCGATTCGGTCAATTAAACTCTGGACTGATTCGATACCAAATCGGTCGTCTTCCAATTCTTCAATATCACTAATCTTATATTGCAAGCGAATCTCCTGCAATGTTTTTCCTTCTAATTCACCAAATGAACGTTCCCGAAAATAATCAAGCTCAACCATTGGAAGATTTAATATACGTTGACAAATACTTGCCGATTCTTTTGCTCGATCTAATGGGCTAGTTATAATTTTGCTTATTTGTAAATTTTTGTTCGCCAGTAATTCGAAACAAGCTTGTTCAATCTGTTTTTTCCCTTTATCGGTTAAAGAAACTTGTTTTGTTCCCTGAATTCGGTTAAACAGATTCCATTCCGATTCTCCATGCCGCATTAAGATTATTTTTCGCATACATTCCCTCTATCCATTCATAAGTATATTTCTAGAAATTCCACTTCATACTAATTCTAGGGAGGGATATTGATGAATTACCATTTTACAAATCTAAAAAACCATCCCGAACTATTAAAAGCAATCACCCAACTTGAAGAAAAAATGAATCAAGTGTTAGGTGATCACGTTGTCCTGATTGCTTATTCTGAAGATGAAAGAAAATAAGTAATGATGGCCTGAAAAAGATAGGACCTATTTTCCTATCTTTTTCTTGATATTGATGAATTTTTATTTTCTTTTCTACTCTTCATTTTACGAAGTTGATCCGAGTGTAAAGCCAACAAATGCAACGAATACACCCAAAATATAACTTAAACCCAAATACCAAAACATGATCTTTCTCTCTTTATTACGATAAAAAATGATATTCTCCACTTTAAAGGTAGAAAACGTGGTAAAAGCGCCCATAAACCCTGTACCAAAGAATAATGTTGCATTTTCACCCATTTGGCTACCAATGATGAGGCCCAATAAAAAAGAACCAATCAAATTTACTGCAAAAGTCCCATAAGGAAAAGCAGATTTCGTACGACTAGAAATCCACTTGCTCATCCCAAATCGAGCCATGGCACCTAAAAAACCACCAACGGCCACCAACATCGTGTTAGACATCATGCAGTTTCCACCTCTTTTTCTCCTTGCTTCAAACCAAGATTACCCATACGATACCCTGCATAAGCAAAAAATAGACCTCCAAAGAGACTTAACAGTACATACGAAAATGCAATACCCCATAATTGTAGGCGAATCAACGTGACCGTTTCTACACTTAATGTAGAAAAGGTAGTGAAAGAACCAACAAGCCCTGTACCAAAACCAAGACGTAACCAATCAGGGACTGAATAAGTGTGTGCCACTTTTTCATTAAACCAAGCTAAGACAAATGCACCAATATAGTTAATCATCAAAGTACCTAATGGTAATGGGGATATCCACCAGTGATGAAAAGATAGACCTAAATAGTATCGTAACAACGCTCCAATTACACCTGCTAACCCCACTGCAAAATAATTCATCATTTTACTCACCTACTTTATTTGATAATACTCAGGATCCACCTTTTCAAGTAAAGAATACTGTTTTCCGCCATAATAAGCAAACAATGATATAGAGGTCAGGTCTATCAAATGACAACTCCTTTGCAAAAGAAAACCCCTACCAGAAAGAAATTCTTCTAGTAGGAGTCATTAGCTATATAAATAGCGGTTAAAGGCGAACTCCATCGCCAATTATGTAAATTTTTCTATTTATTATATACCAAATCGTTACTTGTGGTCAATGATAAGCAATTTTAAAATTGCCCCATCATTTCCGCATCTTTGCATTCCAAAATATGACAGTTATACATGAATAGTCGTTCATATTTGTGTCTATATCATATTTCAAATTCAGCATGCTTAAGCATCGATTTTTCGATTTGAATCGTTGAATGTTTAATGTTAAATTTCTTTTCTATTTTATAAATTGCATCTTGTAGTACTTCTTGGGTATTCTTTTTATCCTCTATGAGAATATGACAACTTAAAGAATTCACACCTGACGTAATCGTCCAAACATGAAGATCATGGACATTAATTACGCCATCGATTCCTTCTAATGTTCTCTTTACTTCATTTATATTAAAGGAGGTTGGAACGCCTTCCATCAAAATATGAATCGTTTGTTGAATGATTCCCCATGCACTTTTTAAGATAAGTAACGCAACAACAACACTTATGATCGGATCCGCGATATACCAATCAAAAAGCATCATCAAGAGTCCTGCTACAATAGCACCAACCGATCCTAATGCGTCTCCTAGTACGTGCAAATATGCACTACGAAGGTTCACGTTTTCTTTTACATCGCCCTTTTTCATCAAGGACCATGCACTCAAGACATTTGCCATTAGTCCAATAACCGCAATGATCATCATCGAACCACTTGCAATGGTTGGTGGATCAAAAAAACGACCGTAAGCTTCTTTCATAATGAAACCGGCAATGACAAATAATGTGACACCATTAAATAAAGCAGCTAGGATTTCAAATCGATAAAATCCATATGTTTTGTCTTGTGATGGAGGTCTTGTTGCAAACCACATGGCCACAAGGCTTAACGCTAAGGAACTAGCATCACTTAACATGTGGCCTGAATCCGCCAACAAGGCAAGACTTTTGGTAAATAACCCGCCAAAAAACTCAATCAGCATAAAAAGTGTCGTAATAATAAGTGCAGAAATAAGTCCTTTTTTATTCCCTTCCCTCGAAAATCCGTGATCATGATGATGATGATGGCCATGTTGGTGTTCTTGGTGCCCATGACCGTGTTCATGGGCATGATGATTGTGCGGATTATGCGTATGCATTTGTTTTGTTGATTCTCCCTTCTTACTGATGCGTGATATGATCAATGGTCTGCATCAGAATATTGATGACATGTTGATCATCATAGGTATAATACATCACGTTTTTCTCTCTCCGGTATTTCACTAACCTTAATTTACGTAAATAAGCTAATTGATGAGATACTGCTGACTGTGATAAGTTAAGTTGTTCCGCAATTTTGTTCACAGAACATTCTTCTTGAGATAACAAATAAAGAATCTTTACTCTTGTGTTATCTGCTAGTGCTTTAAATGTTTCAGCCACTTCTACAGTAATCTGATCCGATAAAAGGCAATCTTTCATCTTCTCCACCCTACCCCTTTATATGAGCATATGTTCATATATGTTATTATAAAACAGAAGACGATCTATTACTAGAGTTTTTAATTTAAATACCCAATATGCAAAGGAAAATCTTGAAAAATGTATCGGATCCTATCATAGGTCTGAATAACAATGGTCATCCTATGTTTAAACGAAGTGAAATAGATGTGGAAATAGAAGATATATAGGAGTTGAAAAAATGGATCGCCGATCTTTTTTGAAAGTGGCGGCTACAGCTACAGTAGCTAGTGCAGGTACATTATTGTATACATGGTATGATGATCAACAAAACAGCACGGAAAATAAGCCTTCAGATAATCCTAGCAACCAAACGCACGAAATGGAACCAAATACAGAAATCACTGACCAAGGAAAATTTCCTGCCGAAATCAAACGCAATGGAAATACCGTTGAGATTACCATGTATACAACTCAAAATAAAATCGAAATAGCCAAGGATACTTTCTACCAAGGATGGACATTTGACGGAACGGTTCCTGGACCAGTCTTACGTCTAAAACAGGGAGACAAAGTCAAATATACCCTTATTAACAAAGATCAAAATATGGCTCACTCGATCGATTTTCATGCGGCTCAAACACCATGGAATAAGAATTACATTGATATTGCTCCGGGAAAATCTTATACATTTGAATGGGAAGCAAAGGTACCTGGTGCATTCCTGTACCATTGTGGAACGGCTCCTGTTTTGCAACATATTGCGAATGGAATGTATGGTGCCATTCTCGTTGACCCGATAAAACCTACATTTGAAAAAGCTCGTGAATTTGTCTTGGTACAAAGTGAATTTTATAAAGATGCGTTTGATATTGAGGGAATGATGAACGGGGAGCCCAAGGTTGTTGCATTTAATGGAAAAGCCCATAAATATCAAGATTCACCACTTGAGGCGAAACCCGGAGAATTAATCCGTTTTTATGTTATAAATGCGGGGCCTAACAACTTTAGTGCGTTTCATATTGTTGGAACAATATTTAATAAAACCTATCCGAATGGGAACCCCAAAAATGTCGAGCACGAAATGCAAACCGTAACCATCCCACCAGGAGGTAGTTATGCAGTGGAATTAATTGTTCCTGATGAAGGATTATATCCGATTGTCTCCCATTCGTTTAAAGATTCCACAAAAGGTGCTACTGGATTATTAAAGATTACTAAAAACGCAAAAGATCAACCATTAGCGCCGTAGTATCTAACAAACTTACCATATTCAAAAAATATATTAAAGGACACGATAGCATCTATTAAGCTATCATGTCCTTTTTGAATTTTTAACTTACTTATCCGCCTTGATTCCTAACAAGCGTATCGCATTCAATGTTACCAGAATGGTGGCTCCCATGTCTGCTACAATTGCTAACTATAATGTTAACCAACCTGGAAAGACCAGCAAAGTTGCAATAGCCTTAATCCCAAGTGCAAATCCAATATTCTGCTTAATGACTCGTAATGTGGCTCGACTTAACCTAATAGTGTATGGTAGCTTTGATAAGTCATCAGCCATTAAGGCAATGTCTGCTGTTTCTAATGCTGTATCCGTGCCAGCACCACCCATTGCAATCCCCACAGTGGCCGTTGCAAGCGCTGGTGCATCGTTAATTCCATCTCCAATCATGGCAATTTGCTGATATTCCCTGTTTAATTCTTGGACAGCGGTGACTTTATCTTCCGGTAATAGTTCAGCACGATATTCATTGATTCCTACTTTTTTTGCAATAGAACGCGCAGTCGCTTCATTATCCCCAGTTAACATAATTGTTCTTTCAATTCCTGCTGCTTTTAGTTGTTGAATGACCAATTTACTTACATCTCGTACTTCATCAGCAACGGCAAACAGTGCAATAATCCCCTCTTTTTCTTCACCAAGTAACATCACTGTTTTTCCTTCGACTTGCAAGTTAGAGACCTTTCTTCTAACACTATCTTCGATACACATTCCAAGTTCTTCAAACATTCTAGGACTACCAATCATATATGATTTATGATGAATGGTTGCCTTTGCTCCTTTACCTAAAATCGCTTGAAAATCCTCAGCTTTTTGAATCATAACCCAGCGGTCTTCTGCTTCATTAACAATTGCGGTAGCAAGTGGATGCTCGGAATATTTCTCAATGCTAGCCGCAATGGATAGCAAGCCTTCCTCGCTTTGGTTATTCAATGGGATCACGTCGGTTACAACAGGTTTCCCTTGCGTCAACGTTCCTGTTTTATCAAAGGCAACAGCTTTTATGGAGCCAGCGTTTTCAAGATGAATTCCACCTTTTATAAGCACCCCATTTTTCGCTGCATTCCCAATTGCTGTAACAATGGCAACTGGCGTAGAAACAACCAATGCACATGGGCAACCTACAATTAGGAGTGCTAACGCATTATACAACCAAAGTTTCCATTCGCCACCAAAAGCCAATGGAGGAACCAATGCTATCAATACAGCCAATATCATGATTGATGGTGTATAATATTTAGCAAAACGATCGACAAAGGATTGAGAAGGTGCTTTTTGTTCTTGGGCGTCCTCAACCATTGTGATGATTTTAGAAATGGTTGTATCATGAACAAGTTTCGTTACTTTGACTTCAATAGCCCCTGATTGGTTTAAGGTTCCCGCAAACACTTCATCCCCAATCCCTTTATCAACAGGAATTGATTCACCCGTAATCGCAGCCTGATTAATTGACGTGCTCCCTTTTGTAATATCCCCATCCATTGCGATTTTTTCGCCGGGTTTGACTAGCATTATATCGCCAATCTCTATCTCCTCAACCTGTAATTCAATCTCTTCACCTTGTCTAATAATCATTGCTTTTTTTGGAGCAATCTCCATTAGAGAACGGATAGAACGTCTTGCTCGTTCCATTGTATAGACCTCAAGCGCATCGCTAATTCCGAATAAAAAGGCCACAACCGCTGCTTCTTCCCAATATCCAATGAATACAGCGCCAATCACTGCGACTGTCATTAACGTGTCCATGTTGAACTTGAACTTCAATAGGTTGGGGATTCCATTACGAATATTTTTCCGTCCGCCAAGCAGTGTTGCGATGATAAAAAGAGTTGCAGTTACATATTCAGAATAACCTGACCATTGGGTGATAAAAGCAATGAGAATAAAAATTAGAGAAAGACCGGTATATAGTAAGTGTTGATTCTTTTCCAAAAACGTCTTTTGCTTCATTGTGCCTTCTGTTGTTGTTTGAACAACTTTGATGTTGTCAAAAGCACCTAATTCTTCGATTTCTGCTACTGTCAGTTCAGCACCTTCGATCGTAATTTTGGAGGCTCCAAAATTCAGATTAACATTTGCCCCTGTAAATTCTTTGACTTTCTGCTCAAACTGAGCAGCGCAGTCCGTTCACGATAGACCTTCAAGGCGAAAAATTTGTTTTTGCTCGTTATTCATATGATGAACTCTCCTTCATTTTAACTAATTATGCCAATTCGTCGTTTGATTTCGATCTCCTTCAGATTGGGAACTCCATTCCCCAGTTTCATGTGTTTCAGTAGGTGAGTTCCTCCATCTATCCCTGTCTTGAATGGTTGGAGTAGTTGTACGATCCGAATCCATTTGTGTTTTGTCTGTTTGATTTAAATCAGAGTTTGGATTCATTTGGTTCCGTTCTGATGTTGAGCGATCTTGTGTATATGGATCATTTCTGCTTGATGTGTTTGTGTTGCTATCTTCAGATCTGGTAGACTGATTATTCATTTGTCTCGAACCTTGATTCATTGGTTGCTTAGATTGTTGATTCTGCTGTTTTTCTGATTCATACTGTTTGTGTTCCTGCATACTATCTTGATTCATATCACTAGACTGACGGTTGTTATTTTTTTGATCATTCTCTTCTCTCATGTTTTCATTTTGCCAATTAACACGGTAACTGTTATTCGGAAAAAGTTGTTCAACTGGAACTTTTGAATTGCTTACATACTCCGTAAGATGATGCTCCTTAGTCAATTGTTCTTGTTGTAATTCAATCCCATGTTCCTTCGCATGTTCAAGGACCATATATTCATTCATCGTGTAACCCGAATCATTCGCTTGTTTCCATTGTTCTTTTGTTGCTTGATTCATTACAATGTAGCCTGACATTTGCTTTGAGGCAAGTTCTTGATCAATCATCTGTCGAAGTAGTTGCTCATTGATTAAAGGATTCTCTGCTTTCGTTAGTTGAACAACACTTGCCATTACGAGAACGTTCTGGTTGGATGTAAGATAACCAAGTCGATTCGCTTCACGGATGATGGTTTGTGTAGCAGAATAAACATCCTTTTCGTTAATCGAAATACTATCCGCTAAACGTTTCCCTTCTGTATTCAAACCAACAACCTCTTGAACAAACCCTTTTTTATCTATCTTTAATTGTACACTCGGTTTCATATCTAAGTTAACATAGGCTGCTGCTGCTTTCGTCACGCCAAATTGCCCATAAAACATACTTAGGAAGACCAGCATAAATACAGCAGCAATAGATACCCATTTTTTGTTCCACTGATTCATCGCCGATATTTTTTTCTTATTAAACAACGAAACCACTTTATTTTTCTCCAATGGAAACTCTATTTCAATGGTTTGTCCAAGTAAAGGAAGATTCCCGCCAGGTAGAGGCATTCTCAAAAACTGCCGATCCGTCGTCAGTACAATCATAGTGCCTTCATCTTCTTTTATTTTTGAAACTATCGCTTTCGTCTTCATCTATACCAACCTCTTTCTAAAAATCGTCGATACCAGCAAAGTATTTAAGGCTAGAAAATTGGTTTTCTGAAATAATTATAGCTAAAGCAATAATGTATTTTCTCCCTTTCTCTAATACACGACGACTAACTTTCGCTTGTTTCACTAAATCCGCCACAGGTAATCTTCTGGTCTCCATCAAGGATTCTAATAATTCATCTGAACTACTTAAATGCAATGCTACTCGAAGTAAATTCTCTCTTGTATCACGATGTTTCGGTGAGGCTTCAACTAAATCATCCATAGTGATTCCAAATGTAAGCAGTCTTTGTTCGAAATCTTCGAGAGTCGTTGCAAGTTCTTCCTGTTCTGTTTTTTGTTGATGCGTTTCAATCGCTTTCTCAGTTTCAATACTACTAATTTCTTTCTCTTCTTCTCCATCGGTAAAAGAGTAAAGCGGAAGATGTTGATGTCTTTGTTCTTTTCGAAAAAAATCAATCAACCGTTGATGAATCACTTGACGAGCAAATGTTAAAAAATGAGCACCTTTATTCGGATTATACTTTTGAACTGCTTCATGAAATGCGATGAGTGCAATACTTAATTCATCATCCTGATCCCACTGTACATTTCTCTTACAAATATGACTTGTTGTCTTCTGGATGAAAGGTTGTTGCTCGCGAATGAGTTGGTCAAGAGAAGTTGTGCTACCCCCTTGAGCTAATTCAACAAGCACTAATGTTGCATCGTGCATCATTATCACTCCACTTATTAAAGTTATCCGTAACGAAAGATTATTTTGGGTTGGTATATTAAAGATAAAGTTTGAATTTCTCATTCGCATCACATTTATTTAACATTTTTGTGTTAATTAAAAAAGAAGCACAGGTAACGGTAAATTAAACCTTGTGCTTCCCGATTTTACTTTACTAATTCATTCATCAATTTCTCATATTCTTGTAAATCTATTTCTCCCCTTGCATAGCGTAACTTTACGATTTCTATTGCTTCATTACTTTTACCATTCCTAGTGAAAAATGAATACCTATACTTCATTAGAAGAATCACACCTACTAAGATCGCAATAACACCCACGACAAAAATGAATGAAAGTAGTTCATAATCAAAACCATTCATATACGAATACCCAAATACCTCATTTTCCCAATAACACATTATCATTCTCCTTTACTTCATAGAATTACCAGCACCAACTATCATAATATTGATAGGTAGAACGTCCGGGGGGCACATTCGAATTAAAACCTGGATTCTGTCTCATTCCTGGTCCCATCATTCCAGGAGTCGATTTTGGAAATCCATTAGTTATAGAGGGATCATCTTGATAGAAATTGAATTGATTCATTTGATTATCATGCCGTTTCTTTTCTGCCATGATTTTGTTTACCCCAAGAATGGCAATGAATATGCTAAGCAGTACAATTAGAATAGTTAGTTTTTTTCTTGTCATGAAATCCACTCCTGTTTTATCTTTATCCTTATTATGACCTTCTCACACAACAACGAAGTTACATTCATCTCACATTTTTGTGAGGTTTCATCCTCGTATGTAACAAAAAGTTAACAATATTCGACAAAAAAAAAACAAAAGCACTAAAACAATGTTGTTTTTAGTGCTTTTGCCTATTCGTTGTCTATATTTGATTACCAATTGCAGTTGTTCCCCCAATTGCTATTGTTCATATTGCGATACCCTTGATTATTATTCATATTCCGATGGGGTACCACATTGTTTGAACGATTTACATTTTGAACATTACTGTTTGTTGTAGATGTAGTTGGACGTTTTACTGTTTGTGTTGCTTGATTTGAATTGTTTTGAGGTTGTACCTGTCGTTGCTGAACTTGATTCGTTTGATTATTCCTTAACCATTGATCCATCCATGCTTTGTCCATTTGAATCATCTGTTCTGGGGTAACATTTTGCATCATCTGGCGATCCATTTGAATCATTTGTTGATATAAATCATTTTGATTTGTAACTGAACCATTTTTCTGAATTTGTAACCATGTATTGTACATGGCTTGCATTTGTTCTGGCGTCATCGTGTTCATCATTTCTTGATAAAGTTCATATTGTTGGTTTTGACTAGCGGTATTTTGCACATTACTTTGATTCTGAGTTGTTAGAGGGTTTTTTACCTGTACCGTGTTTACTGGCTGTGTCGGGTTATTCATAGTCATTGGCATTGAGTTGGAATCTTTCTGTATCCAGTTTGACAATCTATCCTGAATATCTGGTGAAACTGCTGCGTTTGCAATCCCCACTGTTCCTACACTAATCAGTAACCCTAATGTTAATGGTAATATTTTGTTTTTTAAATTCATTTGTGTATCCTCCTTAAAATATTTCGTTTTCACTTCTTATTTCCGTTTCCAATTTGATTTTTCGGTGGGTTTTACGAAAAAGTGTCTTAATTTAAAGTGCTACGTGAGACAGACTTTCCTTATATGAAAACTTTTGTCGAATAGGATAAGCCTTTTTGAACACCCATCGAAACCAAATTGTACTTTCAACGTCCCATCCATCTAAGTTAAATGGATACGTTGTTTTCGTTTCAGCAAGGCCTTTCTTAGTCAATTGGATTCCATCATATTCTTTTTGTAATTTCTCAAAGTCAATTGTGAAATCTTCCCTTGGAGAATAGAAACTAGGATTTCTTAGCTTCATTTCTATTTTGAAATTATCCATCAATTCCTTTAAGTCCTGGTATCCATCTATAATAAAAAGTCTTGCGTTTTTATGTGGTATTAGAAGATATCCATCCCAAAATTCTGAATCTGGTAATAAAATTCCACCAATGTTCATGCTATATTGTACCCATTCTGAACCATAGATTGGGTGATAGGTTGACGTCCATAATCCACCAGTAGGTTTTATAAAGTTATTATTTTTTACGGGTTTCATTTTTTCTTTGGATAATTTATTTGTGATTACATGTAATTGTGATTTCAAATCTTTCACCACCTCACTCTTCATTACTAATATCATTATATCCACTCCATTTCACAACACCGTTACATAAGCTACACATTTTCGTGATAAAAAAGAAGCACCAAGACATAACTTAGTGCTAATGGGAGGTGTTCATGAAGTTTTTTTCATATTCCCTTCTGCTTGGCAAGTTTCACATATTCCTTGAAACTCGATGCTATGGGAATAAATCTGAAAACCTGTATGTTGTTTAGCGAATTGTTGCACATCTTCAAAGACTGGATAGTGTAAATCCTTTATCTCCCCACAATGTTGGCAGATTACGTGGTAATGGAATCCTGAATTCAACTCGAAACGTGTAGTATTTTTCAAAGCTAACTCTTGAACTAAACCAGCATATTTAAATGCCTTTAAATTGTTGTAAATCGTAGCTATACTCATGCTAGGGAATTTCTTCTTCAATTCCTTGAATATCTCTTCGGCTGTTGGATGTTTATCTGATTGGCTCAAATAATGATAGATGGCAACGCGTTGAGGCGTAAACCTAAAATCTTCAATATCTCTTTCTTCTAATGCTTTCCTTAAATCATTTATCATAATCTAATTCGTCCTTCCTACTCTAAATTTTTAATTACGCTGTTTCCGCTTGCTCGCTTTCGTCATCAAACATTTCTTCTAAATAATGAAAGACCTTAATAATCATTTGTTCTGCGATCTGTTCCTTTTTTTCTGAGTATTCTTCTTCCCCGTCAAATAGCTTTTCTAGAAAATTAAAAAGAGCTACAATCATTAATTCGGCACGCTGTTCTATTGATAATCTTGTATGGTTGATCATTTTTTTAAACATGATATTTCTCCTTTCCAATATTAACATTTTCATATTTTTTAGTTATATAAGTTTATTCGAGAGACTTTTTATTTTTAAGTGGCTCATCAATAATAAAAAATTCTAAATTGCTACGTTAATTGCATTCACGAGTTGCGCTTCAATCTCTTGCGCTTTTTCTACTGCCTGTTGATCTTTTGTAAGCCAAATTAGCTCTGTTGGTCGAATTAGACCAACTGATACTTGATCTTCTTCTTCTGTAATCACAATTTTACAAGGCAAGAAATAACCTACCAACGGGTTAATACCTAGTATAGTTGCGGCTTCATCAGGATTACATACCTCTAATATGGTTTGCTTTCTTTTTGGGAAGAAACCCTTCTCCTCTAATTTTTGATGAAGTTCAAATTGCCAAAGAATACTGAAGTTGTTCTTCATTAACTCCTGCATTAAATCTGAGATAAGTGTGGCGACGTTTTTTTGTGTGTAAAATGTATAATGAATCATCATCCATTCTCCTTTTTTGTGGTTTTTTTAATGACATTTTCCATTTGCATCAAAATTAATTTTGCACATTAGTGAGAATCCAAAAAAAACAACAAGCAATACTAAGATAAAATGGTATGGCAACATTTCAAGGCTAAAGAAGTCTACGATTATATCCATCTCTATCACCCATTTTGTTTTTTCTTTTGCATGTCTCTATTATGCCTGCCAGAATTCACAACCCAGTCACACTCCATTCACGGTTTTGTGATATTTAAAAGGTGAATGTTACAAAAATGTTAGATTCTGCAACTTAATTATTGTTTATAATCTTTTATATATAATGAAGGAAAAGGATGAAGAAAATATGAAGAATGTCATATTAATTGCTGACGATGATGAACGTATCCGAAGCGTGGTGAAATTATATCTTGAAGCTGAAGATTATACAGTCATTGAAGTAGATAACGGGCAAAAGGTATTAGATGTTTTAGAAAAGCAACATATTGATTTGCTTTTGTTAGATTTAATGATGCCTGTCCTAGATGGATGGACAGTAACAAAATTTGTACGAAAGAACCTGGATATTCCAATCATTATGATCACTGCAAAAGGAGAAGAAAACGATCGGATTCTCGGATTAGAATTAGGAGCCGACGATTATATTGTAAAACCTTTCAGTCCACGTGAAGTCGTTGCGAGGGTAAAGACCGTTCTCCGACGAGCGGAAAGTTCAAGCTCTGATTCCCACGTATACAAAGTTAAAAATTTGACGGTAAATGTCATTACTCGCCAAGTGCTGATAAATGATGAAGAAGTAAAATTTACACTGAAAGAATTTGATATTTTGCATTATTTAGTTAAATCTCCTGGGAGAATTGTTACTCGAGAGGAATTGCTTGAGCAAGTTTGGGGATTTGACTATATTGGTGATAGTCGAACAGTGGATACTCACATGAATCGTCTGAGAGACAAAATCGATAAAAACGGTGGGGATAGTTCGTTCATTCATACCGTGAGAGGGGTTGGATATAAATTTTTACCAAATGGTCAATAAAAAACAACATTGTAGTTAAGTTTTGGGTAAGTATTGTCATTCTGATTGTTTTCGTTCTTTCTGTCTCTGTTTTTATCCAATCCTTTCAGATAAAAAAACTAATGTATGATCAACAAGCTCAATTTTACATTTATGAAGCAGAAGAGGTGGCCGATATTATCCGCAATGATCAATCTGCGGATAATTGGATTAAAGCGCACGAACGTCTCGGTATCTTATCGAAATTCTTAGATGCAAATTTAATGATTTATGATGAGAAGAAAAACATTCGTAGTTTTCAATACGCAAGCGAAGAAAAAAAAATCCCGATTGAACTAAATCAAAGTTACTTGTCTGACTTGTGGAAAGGCGAAAATATTATTTTCACTGGAAAAATAAATGACCGAACACCAGATTTGTTTTTAGCAGCAATCCCAATCAGAGACAATAGCAAGATTTTGGGCGCGGTTGTCATCTATAGCCCGATTTCTTCCTTAAAGGAACACGTCTACGGCATTACCCGTATTTCCTTATGGGTTGCTCTTGTCGGTATACTCGTCGTAACCATTCTCAGTATTTTTATTGTAAAAAATTTAACAAAACCCTTACGTAAGATGGAAGAAACAGCTCGTTCAATTGCTGACGGAAATTTTGGAAAACAAGTTCAGATCGTTTCAAATGATGAAGTAGGCAGGTTAGCTTCTTCATTAAATCATATGTCCATCGAATTAAAAGAGAAAATTGATGCCATACAAAAACTTGATCGAATTCGACGTGAATTTGTCTCCAATGTCTCACACGAATTACGTACACCTTTAACCGTCATTCAAAGTTTTTCGGAAGCAATTCTTGACGGTTTAGTTAAATCTGATGAAGAAAAAGAGAAATACCTAGCTAATATTCTTAGTGAATCTCAACGGTTGAAACGTTTGGTTGATGATCTGTTGGATTTGCGTTCATTAGAAGTTGGTAAAGTTTTAAATCCAGATGAAATGGAATATATCTCGGTAGCCAAACTGGTTCATTTTACAACAGACAATTTTAAACGTCTCGCAAAAGAAAAGAATATCAAACTTTCTGTCCAACCGAACCACAGTGATATCACCGTATTTGGCCATATCGATCGTCTGAAACAAGTCATGACGAATTTGCTCGGAAATGCCATAACTTACACCCCAAATAGTGGTATCGTTGAAGTCAGTTGGGGAGAATTAGAAAATCGGCACGAAGTCTTTATCCAAGTTACTGACAACGGCCCTGGAATTCCAGAGGAAGAAATCGAAAATATTTGGGAACGCTTTTATAAAGTAGATAAATCAAGAGCAAGGGAATCAAGAGGTACGGGATTAGGTTTAGCAATAACAAAAAAAATTATCGAATTACATGAGGGTCATGTTGAAGTAAAAAGCAAGCTAGGTGAAGGATCATCTTTTTCGATTTTCCTCCCCATAGTAAAAGATTAAGGATTTTATTAAATAAAAAGAGTTTCCCCCACTTAAAAATGAAATGGCCTGCGGATAAACAGTTGTAAGGGTACCCGATTAAAAATAAAAGATATTTGGAGGTCATTATTATGTTATTCTCAAGTAAAATTGTTTCTCTTTCCCTTAGTTTACTTTTAGGAGTAGGTGGGGTTGGTGTAGCAAATGCTGCATTATCACCAGATACGCAACAGAAAATTGCGAATTGGGTTCAGAACGATCCAAATCCTATGCCAATGAATACGACTCAAAATACAGCGAAGGTATCAAATCAATCAACACCTAAACAGACTGTAAATTTAACAGCAACAACTGATAGTGTCAATCTAGTTACTGGTACAACATCACAATCTGCAAATGTCAACACCCCACAACAGACTACAAATGTGGTTCAACCTACCGCAGAACAAATCAAAGCAATGCATGATAATTGGGTAAAACTCGTTCAAAACGGTACGTTTCAAAACAAAAGTGATCTCTATCAACAGATGACCGAGATGGATAGACAAATGATGAAAAATATAACTCCGGAACAAATGATTGAATTGGACAAAGCATGGATGGAACAAATGAATAAACAACGTACTGTAAACCAAACAAAGAATCCAGCAAATGCACAAAAGAACACAACCAATAAACCAGTTCAACAAGCAAATACTCATCATACTTCTACAAAACCAACTCAAAATCAAACAGTAAAGCAAAACACTAACATGAATATGAACCAAATAAACCAACAGCCTATGCACGATAGCCAAATGGGTAAAAACCATCAGCAAATAGAACCAAATCATCAAAGAAATATGTCTGAAAATCATCAAAACTGGAACAACGACCATAGTTCAAGATGGTAATACGCAACCCCCTTACTCGGTAAGGGGGTTCTTTTTTTAATCTTCTAGACTTTTTTTACGCTTTCCTTTACTGGTTCCACATGGACATGAACCCTTGCCACTCCCTCATAATGCCTCATTAAATGTTCTTCAATCACTTCTGTAATCTGATGGCTTTCTGCAACATTCATTGTTGGATCTACACCAATCGTTACATCAACAATGGTTGAACTGCCAAGTTTTCTTGCTTTTATGTCGATGATACTTTTTACATCTTCTAATTGATCCACTTCCGCTTTCATCTCTTCTAGGATATCTGCCTCATAGCCGTCCGATAGATTATGGGATGTTTCACGGAAAATTTCCCAAGCTGTTTTTATGATAATAATCCCCACAATTAAAGCCGCTAATGGGTCTAACCAGGAAAAACCAAATTGGGAACCAATAATGCCAATGGCCGCCCCAATACTCACCATTGCATCGGAACGATTATCTAATGCGACTGCTTTTAGACCATCACTTTTGATTCGTTCAGCCAATTGGATATTGTATCGATATACGATATACATTACGATTGCTGCTACCAATGCCACCCATGCAGTAATTAATGATGGAACTTCTGT
This sequence comes from Tepidibacillus fermentans, assembly GCF_004342885.1. Classification (NCBI taxonomy): domain Bacteria; kingdom Bacillati; phylum Bacillota; class Bacilli; order Caryophanales; family Bacillaceae; genus Tepidibacillus; species Tepidibacillus fermentans. The sequence goes on along the minus strand of NZ_SMAB01000019.1, from coordinate 4,461 downwards.
AGATGGATTGAACACATTTTGGATGGATTGGTACACTACATTAATACCGACCGCCAACATGATGAGGGAAGCGATCATCGAGGCAATCGTTTCTGCACGATAATGGCCATAGGTATGGTCAGGATCGGGGGGTAACTTTGCAATTTTGAAGCCAATCAAAACAGCGATTGAACCGACAATGTCGGTGGTATTATTTAATCCATCTGCAACTAATGCTTTTGATAAAAATAGATAACCGATGAACAATTTCAGCGCAGCTAACGATATGTAAGAAATGATGCTAATCCAACTTCCTAATTCCCCTTGCCCTATCTCAACTGATTTATCACTCATTTTCCAATACTCCTTCACCCAAACTTCTCTTATTTTCCCATCATATATGAGGAAATATGTGTTAGTCTAGAGAAACGTTTTTTCATAAGAGAAAAAATCGACCTTCGAGGCCGATTTTCGTTAATCATTATTTGGATTTATTATATGGATAAGCAAAGACTTTTCCACTGACATCCGTTAATTGTAGTTGTAAATTCTCCTTTTTAAATCCTACAGGAAGTTCAATATCGATAATAGCTTTCCCACCTCTAGGAAATTGTAACGAATACTTATTTCCCTTTACGGTATTTATATTTTTATTTTCAATCCTATCTTTTGGGTAATTCCCTAATTCTTCTGCATTCATCTCAACTGTAAAATTGCCATCTGTCACTTTTGCGTTTATGATATATCCACTTTCTCCGCCTTTATTATATCCTTGAAACGTAAGAACGCTGTCCTGAACACCTACATCTGAAATCACGACATTCGGTGATTTAGCCGGGTTCTTAAGATCAGTAAATCCCGAAAAGAAATATTGATAAAGAATCATCGAGATAGCAAAGAGAAATATGGTTAAACCAAATGTTAATCTCTTATTTTTTACCATAGTCTGAACCCTCCTATAGTAAAGTTTGGATATTTTCGTTGTAGAATCGCATCCAGCCCAAAATATCTCCCCCCACCAGCAAGTAATAAACTCATGCTCGTTGCCATGAAGGTAATATTCATATTGTACTCATCCAAACAGTCTGGACCTAACCAACCTGCGGAAAAAAGGATGGCTATACTCATTGCTAAAGTGGCAAAGCTTGCGAGCCTAGTGAATAATCCTAACAAGAGTAATACTCCTGCTATAATTTGCATAATTCCTAAAGAAACAATAAAAAATTGTGTTAATGCTTGAGATTGAGTTACTTGATCAATCATTGGTCCAACTAAAAATGCATTTGGTGCAAACCCAGCAATTTTATGCCCCAGCCAACCCGCTGAATCCGGATCAATTTTCTCTGGTATAAACTTTCTCAATCCTGCTGAAAAGAATACCCATCCTGTTACAAAGCGAATCGGCAGCATCCATAAAGCAGCAAAAACCGTGGCTTTATTTTCCGTGATTTGATCACTCATTTATTTTCACTCTCCTGTTGTTTAATTCTTGCTGACTTTAAACAGTATAAGTTGCATTGGTTACATTTTCAAAACAAACATCTAACATTTTTGTTATCTTTAAAACGTGAAGGAAGTGGAGAAATCCCCTTCACTTCCTTCCATTTTTCTATTCTACCTTACTGAATCACGCGTTTTGCGAATAAGAAGGTATCATTCCAATACCCTTTATTCGGATACATGGTTGATGTCGTAACCCCAATTCCTTTCTTATACGTATGAAGGAGTTGAATCGTACCATCAGGTTTTACATCCTTTACAATCGCCACGTGGTCGATTCTTGGCTGTCCATTAACATAATCTCCTTGTGTGGCGAAGAAGGCTAAATCCCCTTTACGGATTTCACTTCTTTTAACACTGACTCCTTGTGTGGCTTGTTGACGTGAGCTTCGTAATAAATCGATTCCGTTTTCCTCATATATTTGTTCTGTAAAACTAGAGCAATCAAACAAATATGATCCATCCCGATCGTAGTCCGCACCAAGTCGATATTCAGTTCCCCAATACTTTAATCCTGTCTGAATAATCGCGTCTGCTTTCTTCTCCCAATCTGCCTTTGTCGTTTGTTCCGTAGATGGATTTACTGGCGTTTGGGTTGTTGGATTAGAAACTGCTGGTGTTTGAACTAAATCTGGATTCGCTGTATCTGGTACCGCTTGTTGTTGGCTTTGTCCAATTGATATCTGTGAGCTTGTCCCATCCACGTATGAAAAATAGCGGTTAGAAATGTACCCAGTGTGTAAGATTCCCTCGTGCTCATAGGTAACTTTTGACCAATATTGGTTTACCTCCTGAAGGACATTGACAATATCCCCTTTTGGTACTTTTCCAAGAACCGTACCCTGTAGTGAAGGCTCACTTCTAAAGTTGACTGAGCCAGTTATAATGGCCTTTTTCCCTTGCTCAATCGTTATCGTTGGGCTCGTCCAACCATCTTGAAGTGTGTAATAACGGTTAGAAATGTAACCTGTGTAGTTCTTCCCCTTGTATTCATAGGTTACCTTAGACCAACTATTGTTCACTTGGTTAATGACCTCTACTTGTTCTCCCTTTGGAACGACACCAACCACTTGACTATTGGTTGTAGGTGCTGTTCGAAAATTGACAGAACCTGTAGTAATTGCGGCTTGTGCAGAGGCCATTCCTCCAAACGCTAAGGTCCCCACCAGCATTGAGCTAAGAATAAAGGCAGATTTCTTCTTTGGTAATCTCATGTTGTCTCTCCTTTTCTTCTTCTTTTTGAACGTCAGGGTGACGAACTAATTCTATTCAAACAAAGAAGTATGGAGATTTTGTGAAGATCGGTCTACCAATTTTTAGCACCTGGGTATGAAATCGAGTAGGAGCTGAATAATTATTTTATTCAGCGTCCTCTCACACCACCGTGCGTACCGTTCGGTACACGGCGGTTCATTAAGACAAACTAAAAGCTTTATACTGTAAAGAAAAACTTTTAAAGCCCTGATTAATCCAGTATTGGTTAGTCAGGGTTTTACTTAAAATTGGACTATTAGAGATTCGCCAGTAACCCTTCCGGGTATTGGCATATTCCCATGCCTTTCCGTCAGAAATCTTGAATTTCAAGAGGTTTCTATATCTTGTTTTAATTTTCTTCCATTGTTTCCAGACACAAGCTCTTAATCTTCTTCTAGTCCAACCATCAATTTCTTTTAGTTTTCCTTTCATCGCTGCGATTCTAAAATAATTGACCCATCCCGTTATGAGTTGATTCAGACTTTTCATCCTAGATCCCATACTACGACTTACGTTTCTATTCGTAATATCCTTTATCTTTTCTTTAAGTCTTTTCATACTCTTCTCGTGGGGTAGAATCCCCGTTTTTCCATAATAGGAGTAAAACGTAAACCCTAAAAACTTCCTTTTCCACGGTCTATCAACTGCACTTTTCTCTTTATTTACTTTTAATTTAAGCTTTGTTTCCAGAAAATTAGTTATGCTTTCGAGAACTCGTTCTCCACTGCGTCTACTTTTAACGTAGATATTACAGTCATCCGCATATCGACAGAACTTATGCCCTCTTTTCTCTAGCTCTTTGTCTAGATCGTCGAGGAGGATATTACTCAAAAGAGGACTTAATGGACCGCCTTGTGGCGTTCCTTCATCAGGTTTAATGATTGTTATTCCATTTAGCATTATTCCTGATTCAAGGTATCTCCTTATTAGTCTAAGGACTCTTTTATCCTTGACTTTTCTCGCTACTCTAGACATTAGAATATCGTGGTTCACCTTATCGAAGAATTTCTCAAGATCCATATCCACTGTCCATGTATACCCTTGTTCGATATACTCCTTTGCTTTAAGCACTGCCATCTGCGCACTTTTTCTAGGTCTAAAACCGTAACTATTTTCTGAAAAACTTCCATCAAATATAAGAGTAAGAATCTGAGCGATAGCTTGTTGAATAAATCTGTCTATTACCGTAGGTATTCCTAGTAGTCTAATTCCCCCATTTGGTTTGGGAATTTCTACCCTTCTAACTGGATTTGGTCTATATTCTTCTTCTAGCAGAAGACCTCTTAAAGTTTCACCATGTTGTTGTAGGTAAGGTAGAAGTTCATCTATCTTCATACCATCAACTCCATGACTTCCTTTATTCTTAACCACTCTCTTAGCTGCCTCATTTAAATTTCGGCTACTAAGGATGATTTCTAAAAGGTCACCAGTTAAAGGTTTAGTTTTGGCTTTCGTCTCATCAGATGCCGTAGGCATACTACACGCTTCCTGTTTATTTCGAGCTTCCATCTCTATATCAACAGGGTAAGTCTCGTATGGAGTTTTCTGTGGTCTTTGTATGCCTTTCGAATCTTTCAAAGCTACTAACCTCCTTAATGTTCGGTCCTTTCCTATCCATCCTAGATTTGAGATAGGTGTAGAGTCGAAGGAGGTCGGCTTACGCCTTCCTCCGTCCGCTCAATCAAACGGATCGTGCAGTTTTCCCGCAATCCGCTTTCCTTCATGTCA
>NZ_SMAB01000018.1 GCF_004342885.1 Tepidibacillus fermentans | reverse complement strand
CCAAACAGTAGTGCGGTAGCCTGTGCATAGCGTACAAAAATAGGATGCTGATATTATTAGTATTAAAGCTTGATCGAGAAAAACTTGACACAAACCAGAAGTTGACAGTAGAATAATAATTATGTATATTTTGGAAAGATAACGTAAAAATATTAATGAATAAAATTGTGCTACAGCTATATTCGAAATCGTCAATTTTCTCTCTAAAAAAGAAATATTTCGATTTGATGAAGGGATGAGTAGTTTGTCCAAAGCTTTAAAGAGAGCTGGAGGTAGCTGTGAATCCAGTAAGCGAAGCAAACGAATATGGTCCTGGAGAGATTGTTTTCGAAAAGGTAACTTTAAGGGAATGACGTAAACTCTGCGTTAAAGAGGTTAGTTGTACAACTACTAGAGCCTTTTATTTGTGAAAATAAAGGGGAATTTGGGTGGTACCGCGTGAGCTTAATACTCTCGTCCCAAACTGGATGGGAGTTTTTTATTTTTAAGAAAGAAAGGAGAAGGAAAATGAACAGGGGTACTTTTTATATTACAACTCCAATCTATTATCCAAGCAACAAACTGCATATTGGGAATGCTTATACGACAATTGCCGCTGACACTATGGCCAGATATAAACGATTACGAGGGTATGATGTGTTCTATCTAACAGGTACCGATGAACACGGTCAAAAATTACAAAAAAGAGCTGCAGAAGAAGGGTTAACCCCTATTGAATTCATTAACCCTGTGGTTGAATGGATTAAAGATCTTTGGGAAAAGTTAGATATTTCTTATGATGATTTTATTCGAACGACGGAAGAACGACATAAAAAGGCAGTTCAAAAAATCTTTAAAAAGCTGAAAGACAATGGTGATATCTATTTAGGTGAATATGAGGGATATTATTGTGTCCCTTGTGAAGCTTATTGGACAGAACAACAGTCGAAAAAAGGAGAAGAACATATTTGTCCAGATTGTGGCCGTCCTGTCCAGTTGGTGAAAGAGAAGAATTATTTCTTTAGAATGTCAAAATATGCAGATCGTTTACTTCAATATATTGAAGAACATCCAGAATTTATCCAACCAGAATCAAGAAAGAACGAAATGATCAATAACTTCTTAAAGCCAGGTTTAGAAGATTTATCGATTTCAAGAAGTACTTTTGACTGGGGAATACCTGTTCCAGACGATCCAGAACATGTTATTTATGTTTGGATTGATGCTTTGTCCAATTATATCACAGCGATTGGTTACTTATCTGATGATCCAAAACAACAAGAAAAATTCAAAAAGTATTGGCCTGCTGATGTTCATTTAATTGGTAAAGATATCCTGCGTTTCCATACGATCTATTGGCCGATTATTTTAATGGCGTTAGATTTGCCATTGCCGAAAACCGTTTTTGGCCATGGTTGGGTCTTAATGCCTGATGGTAAGATGTCGAAATCAAAGGGTAATGTGATTGATCCTAAATTCTTAATTGACCGCTATGGTTCAGATGGAGTTCGTTATTTCTTGTTGCGGGAAATTTCTTTTGGTTCAGATGGTGTGTTTACGCCAGAAATTTTTATCCAACGGTTGAATGTCGATTTAGCCAATGATCTTGGTAATCTAGTTAGCCGTACGGTTGCGATGATTGAGAAATATTTTGATGGGATTTTACCTGAACCAAAAGAAGAAACGTCTCTTGATCAAGAACTAAAACGGTTTGCTCAAGATACCGTCATCCATGTAGAAAATTCTTTAGATCAAATGTTATTCAGCCAAGCATTAATTCAAATTTGGCAGTTGATTAGTCGAAGCAATAAATATATTGATGAAACGCTGCCATGGGTACTTGCCAAGGATCCAGCGCAAAAAGATCGCTTAGGTACGGTATTGTATTACTTAACGGAAAGTATTCGTGTGATCTCCATTTTAATTCAACCCTTTATGCCAAAAACCCCAAACAAGATCTGGAAGCAAATTGGATTAAATGGTGTGATGGTGGAGTGGGATCAAGCAAAAGAATGGAATGTAATAAAACCAGGAACAAAAGTAGAGAAAAAAGAGGCGATTTTCCCGCGATTAGATATGGAATTAGAATTAAAGATCATTGATGAAACAACGCTTGAAGCAAGAAAAAAAGCAGAAGAAAATGCCAAGAAAAAAGAAGCAGCAAAACAAACAGAGACAAAAGGAGGAGGAATAATGGAAAAACCAGTAACAGAAGAAATTACTATCGATGATTTCTTTAAATCCGATTTGCGAGTAGCAGAAGTTATTGCAGCAGAGAAAATACCGAATGCAGATAAATTATTAAAAATTCAACTGGATCTTGGCTATGAAAAAAGACAAGTAGTTTCTGGAATTGCCAAATATTATACGCCTGAAGAGTTAATTGGTAAAAAGGTAATCTGTGTCACCAACTTAAAACCAGTTAAATTAAGAGGCGAGATTTCAAATGGAATGATTTTGGCAGCTTCCCAGGGTGATCAACTGGTATTAGCAACGGTTTCTGGAGATATACCGAATGGATCACAAGTCAAGTAAAAGGGGTTTTACGATGTTAATCGATACACATGCACATTTAGACGATGAAAAATTCATTGAAGATCGAGAAGAAGTGATTCAAAGGGCTTTTGATCGTGGAGTGAAAACCATTATAAACATTGGTTACAATAAAGAAACGATTTTATCTACTTTAGAACTGGTGAATCGATATGACTTTATTTATGGTGCGATTGGCTGGCACCCTAATAATGCCCATGAAATGACAGATCAAGATTTTCTCTGGCTTGAGGAACAACTGAACCATCCTAAAATTGTTGCCATTGGTGAGATCGGGCTGGATTATTATTGGGATTTTGCCCCTAAAGAGATTCAACAACAGGTGTTTCGCCGACAAATTCAATTAGCCAAGAGAAAAGGTTTACCAATTGTAATTCATGATCGGGATGCTCATCAGGATGTTTGTCAAATCATAAAAGAAGAAGGGGTAAAAGAAATTGGGGGAATCATACATTCCTTCTCTGGTAGTTTAGAAATGGCAATGGAATGTATTGAACAAGGTTTCTATATCTCTTTTAGCGGCCCTGTTACTTTTAAAAATGCAAAAAGGCCGAAAGAAGTAGCCAGTGAGATTCCTTTGGAACGGATCTTGATTGAAACGGATTCTCCCTATCTCACCCCTGAGCCATACCGCGGCAAAAGAAATGAATCATCTTATGTGAAATTTGTAGCCGAAAAAATTGCCGAATTACGCGGAATGACGTTTGAGCAAATTGCAGAAATTACGACGGAAAATGCTAGACGTATATTTCGATTATAAATTGGAAAATTATAGGGAATGACGCATATTTGTTTGACAATTAGCATATCTTTGTTTACAATGGGGCTACTAAAGGGGGAGAAATAATGGGCAAACTGTTCCAAAAAACAGCAATCCCGAAGTCGGTTGTCATTCCCACTTTTCCCTTTTTAAAGAAAAAGAGATGGGTGATTCTTCTTAGTGTTGTCTTTGTTTTGATTTTCGTTACGACTTGGTATGTTCTAGGACGAAATAAAGAGATTACACTCATCATTGATGGACAAGCTAAAAGAGTCGAAACATCTCAGAAGATTGTGCAGGATTTATTAATAGAACAGAGGATCAGTTTTAAGACTGAAGATCGATTATCCGTACCCTTAAAAAGTCGATTAAAGGATGGACAAACGATTCGTGTTGATCATGCCAAATCGATTTCACTCAATATTGCCGGAGAGCAAAAAGAAGTTTTGACAACAGCTAAGACAGTAGGAGAACTATTAAAACAACAAAAGATTACCTTAGGAAAGTTAGATAAAGTTACTCCAACCATACAAAGCCCCATTACACCACAGATGGAAGTTATCGTAACGCGGATAGAGAAAAAGATTGTACAAACTGAAGAGGACATTCCCTTTGGTTATGTTCGTAAAGCAGATACGAATTTACCAAAAGGGAAAGAAAAAGTCCTAACGAAAGGGAAAAAAGGGAAAGTTATTAAGTTTGTTGAGATTACTTATGAAAATGGAAAAGAAGTAGAGAAAAAATTACTGAAACAGGATATCGTTCAACCGAAAAACGATCAAATTGTTGCATATGGTACCCGTATTGATCGCTCTATTGTCTCTAGAGGTGGTTTTACTTTTCGCCCAAGGGAAACGTTAACCAATGTGACGATTACTCAATATAGTGGCGGTTCTTATACATATTTAGGAACAAGGCCAACTCCAGGAAGGACGATTGCGGTAGATCCGAATGTAATTCCTCTTGGCTGGTGGGTATATATTGAAGGTTTTGGTTTTCGTAGAGCAGAGGATATTGGTGGTTCCGTAAAAGGTAATATAATCGATATCTATGTAAGTAGTAGGGAATCGGCGATTTCCTATGGAATAAGGTATGGTTATAAAGTATATGTGATAGGACCAAATCGACCTTATTAAAGCTTGGCTGCTTGTGCCAAGTTTTCTTTGTTTCTGATGAAAACAAAATACAAAGTAAATATGGCTTAAAGCACCCATAGGGCACAAGTCACGCTATGCAACTAAAGTTGCAAGTCGTGCTATGTCGGAGCTTACAGAACCATACAAGCCAGTGATTCATGTGTTTGTATATTCCATAAACAGCGACACACGTGGCTCTTTAATGGATCAAATTGTATAGGAGGATTTTTCTTGAAAATTAAAGAAGTAATTGTTGTTGAAGGTAGGGATGATACCATCGCCATTCAAAGGGCTGTAGAAGCAGACACGATTGAAACAGGTGGTTCTGCTCTCTCTATGGAAACGATTCGTAGAATAGAAAAAGCTCAGTGGTTACGCGGAGTGATTGTTTTTACTGATCCCGACTATCCTGGGGAAAAAATTCGCAAAACGATTAGTCAAAAGGTACCTGGAGTTAAACATGCATTCTTAGCGAGAGAAGAAGCAACGAAAAATGGAAATATTGGAGTCGAAAATGCTACACCAGAAGCTATAATCAAGGCACTAAATGAAGCAAAAACAGAATGGTTAGATGATGATAAAGAGTATGTATCATGGGAACGATTAATAGAAGAAGGTTTAGTTGGTGGAGAAGAAGCAAAAAAGAAACGTTTACTTCTAGGTAAACGGTTAGGAATTGGCTATGGGAATGCAAAGCAATTTCACAAACGATTAAAAATGTTTCAAATTACCGAGGATGAATTTAACAAAGCAATCAAATATCTATATAAAAGGAAAGATGAGTAGATGGACGGTCGAATCTCAACTCCAACAAAAACAATGGAGATTCTCAAAAAATATGATTTTCACTTTAAAAAAAGTTTAGGGCAAAATTTTCTTATTGAACCAAGTATTCTCGATAAGATCGTGAGTTCTGCAAAGATTGATGAAACGGTAGGCGTGATTGAGATAGGTCCGGGAATTGGAGCTTTAACTCAAAAATTGGCAGAAAAAGCAGGTAAGGTAGTGGCCATTGAGATCGATCAGCGATTAATCCCAATTTTAGAAGAAACTTTAGCAGCTTATCGTAATGTTGAATTAATACATGGTGATATTTTGAAGATATCATTAAATGAATTATTATCAAATCAATTTTCTGAGTTCGAGACGATTAAAGTTGTAGCTAATTTGCCTTACTATATTACGACACCAATTATTATGTCGTTACTCGAGCAAAAACTTCAAATTGCTTCGATTACCGTGATGATTCAAAAAGAAGTGGCAGAACGGATCCTGGCTAAAGCAGGTGGTAAAGATTATGGCACGCTTACCTTAGCAGTTGATTATTATGCGGAAGCAAAAATTGTGATGCAAGTACCCAAAACCGTTTTTGTACCAAAACCAAATGTCGATTCTGCAATTATCCAATTGAAGATTCGGAAACAACCTCCTGTTCAAGTCGAAGATGAGAATTTTTTCTTTCGTGTCATTAAAGCTAGTTTTGCTCAAAGAAGAAAAACGATTATTAACAATTTGATTCATAATCTATTCGGAAAAGATAAAAAAGAACAATTAGAAATCCTTTTAAAGTCGATTGATATCGATCCAAATCGACGTGCGGAAACGCTAAATATAGGGGAATATGCCCGATTAAGTAATCTTTTAGTGAAAACTGTCGAATAGAAAAAATCATATTGACAAAGTCCTAATAAACCAGCTATAATAATTTTTTCTAATTGACAAGCTACCCCTCCGGTGGTATAATTTCGTTAGGAAAGAGGTGGTAGTTGACAATGGCTAATAATTCCTTAGGCGCCATCAAGCGTAACTTGGATAGTTATGTTGGCGAGAAGATTGTGCTAAAGGCAAATGGTGGACGTCGAAAGACAATTGAGCGCACTGGTATTTTAGAACAAACCTACCCTTCAGTATTTATTGTAAAATTAGATGAAGACCAGCATTCTTTTAAACGAGTGTCATACAGTTATGCTGATATCCTAACAGAAACAGTTGAATTAACGGTGTGTACAAGTGATGGACAAGTTCGGATTACATCACATCAATAAAGAGGTAGAGCACGAATTGTGTTCTACTTTTTTTAATTTTACATATACTAAAGTTGTCCACCCATAAGGAGGTTATTGCTTGAGCCGAAGAAGAGGCGGAATTATGTCAGAACGATTTAAAGAAGAATTAGCAAAAGAACTTGGTTTTTATGATACGGTCCAAAGAGAAGGGTGGAGTGGGATTACCACTCGTGACGCTGGAAACATGGTCAAAAAGGCAATTGAAATTGCCGAAAGAAGCTTAACAGAGATGGGTCGATCATAAAATAAGGTGGACAAGCTAGAGGAAAGTAATTTTCTCTAGCTTTTTCTTTATTGAGTTAACAAAAAATGTTAAAATGTATGATTGACACAGTAAAAATGGACGGTGGTATGATGAAACTTTGGGAAAAGGCACCAGCTAAAATCAATTTGACATTAGATGTGATCGGAAAAAGAGACGATGGATACCATGAGGTAGAAATGATTATGACAATGATTGATTTAGCTGATCGTCTCTCTTTTGAAGATATAGATGAGAATCGAATTATTTTAGAATCGAATTCGGGAATCGTTCCGAATGATGAGAGGAATTTAATATATAAAGCGGCGCAAATCTTAAAAACAAAATATCAGATTGAACGAGGAGTACATATTGTTTTAGAAAAAAATATACCCGTTGCTGCAGGTTTAGCAGGGGGAAGTAGTGATGCAGCAGCTGCTTTACGGGGATTAAATCGTTTGTGGAATTTAAATTTAACGGAAGTTGAATTAATGAAGGCTGGTGAAGAGATTGGGTCGGATGTCCCATTTTGTATTGTAAGAGGTACTGCACTAGCTACTGGACGTGGAGAAAAAATTAAAAAACTCCCCCCTGCCCCACCAGGATGGGCAATTTTAGCGAAATTGCCAATCGGAGTTTCCACTGCAGATGTATATGGTGCGCTAAAGTTGGAGGAAATAAAGGAACACCCAAAAACAAACCAAATGATCCAGGCGATTGAACAACAGGATTTTCTTCAGATGAGTGGCCTATTAGCAAATGTTCTTGAAGAGGTTACTTTTCGACTCTATCCCGAAGTGAAACAGCTAAAAGAGCAATTACAACAATTTGGTGCCGATGGTGTATTAATGTCTGGAAGTGGACCAACGGTATTTGCACTGACGAACAAAGAGTCGAAAATGAAACGAATTTATAATGGGTTACGAGGATTTTGTAAAGAAGTTTATGCCGTACGATTATTAAGATAAAAATTGTAGAAAATTGCGTATATTAGTGATATATTTAGTCTTAAATATTCGGTTTTCTTGGAGGAAATTATGAAAAAGTTGCGGAGAAGTGCAAGAATTGTTGATTTAACTCAATATTTTTTAAATCATCCTCAAGAATTGATCCCACTTTCATTCTTTTCCGAACGGTATCAAACTGCCAAATCTTCAATCAGTGAAGACATTGATATTATTCATGAGATGTTCGTGGAAGAAGGAATTGGCGGTTTATATACGGTTGCAGGAGCAGCAGGGGGAGTAAAATTTATTCCCTCAATTTCTAACGAAAAGGCAAAAGAAGAGCTTGAAAAGATTTGTGAGGCATTATCCAATGGAGAACGCTTGTTGACAGGTGGCTATCTCTATATGTCTGATATTATTGGCGATCCTGCTGTTTTAAGGCAAATTGGAAGGATGTTTGCTTCTGCTTTTTCTCAGGATGAGATTGATGCGATTGTAACGGTAGAAACAAAGGGAATTCCCTTAGCCCACGCTACCGCTAATTACTTAAATGTTCCCGTTGTTATTGTTCGTCGAGATAGTAAAGTCACTGAGGGTTCTGTCGTAACCATTAACTATATTTCAGGTTCAACAAAACGTATTCAAACGATGTCTCTAGCAAAAAGGTCGATGAAAGAAGGGGCAAATGTTTTGATCATCGACGATTTTATGAAAGCTGGGGGAACGATTAAGGGGATAATCGATTTATTGAATGAATTTAATGCCAATCTCAAAGGAATCGGTGTTTTTGTGGAAGCAGAAGGACCTAGTGAGCGTCTTGTTGAAAATTATATTTCATTAGCACGTTTAGAAGAAGTAAATGAAAAAGAGAAACAAATAAAAGTAACGTTAGGAAACTTTTTTGATAAGGAGAGATAAGCATGGAGATGATTTCTAGCAAAAATGCCCCTAAAGCAATAGGACCCTATAGCCAAGCCATAGAAGTGAAACCTTTTATTTTTACTTCTGGTCAAATCCCTCTAACTCCTAATGGGGAATTGATTGCTTCTGGTATCCGAGAGCAAACGGAACAAGTTTTGAAAAATATCCAAGGGATCTTAGCAGAAAAAGGTCTAACATTACAAGATGTTGTAAAAGTAACTGTTTTTATGCAAGATTTGAATGAATTTACCGAAATGAACGAAGTATATGCCCAATTTTTTCAGGATCATAAACCTGCTCGTTCGACTGTAGAAGTGGCTAGATTACCAAAAGATGTGAAGATTGAAATAGAATGTATTGCAGCAATGCGTTGTAATGGATAAGAGCAACTAATAATTAAAGTTAAAGTTGCTCTAATGATGCCGATCGTTCATGTTTAACTTCGATTTATTACTTTTTAATGAAGTTAAACTTTCCTATGTGGTAAAAAATTTTCATTTTTTTGTCATTATTAGCAGGATTTTATTGAAATTTATAGAATGAAAATAGTAAGCTCGAAAAAAAGTTAAAGGTGGTGAACTAGAATGGAAATTACAGACGTAAGACTCCGCCGTGTCAACACGGAAGGGCGTATGCGAGCGATTGCTTCAATCACGATCGATAATGAATTTGTCGTTCATGATATTCGTGTGATTGATGGAAATAATGGGTTGTTTGTAGCAATGCCTAGCAAAAGAACTCCTGATGGGGAATTCCGTGATATTGCTCATCCAATCTCTTCTGCAACTCGCGAAAAGATCCAACAAGCCGTTCTTCAAGAGTATGAGCGCGTTGGCGAAGAGGAATTAGTTGCAGGAGCATAAAAAACAAATCATAGATACATATTGAAAGTTTTCGCTGTTGGCAAAATCAAAAATGTCAACAGCTTTTTATTTTTTCCAAAAAAAACTATTCACTATTTTCCTTGAAAACGTTACATAATTGATATATAGTCTAAATGGAATATTTGATCGTTGTGGAGGGTAATCGATGTCCAATTTATATGGAGTTATTCTGGCCGCTGGACAAGGGACAAGAATGAAATCCAAGCATAGTAAAGTCATGCACGCGCTTGGAGGAAAACCAATGGTTGGCCATGTCGTTGATGGATTAAAAGAAACGGGTGTCAATCAAATCATATTGGTAGTTGGTCATCAAGCAGAAGAAGTGAAGGAATATCTTGGAGATCAAGTGGAATATGTAATGCAAGAGAAACAAAAAGGAACGGCTCATGCGGTATTACAAGCAAGTTCAATATTGGCAAATAAACAAGGAACAACGCTCATTGTAATGGGTGATTCTCCCTTGATCACTTCAGAAACACTTCGTACAATCATTGCAGAACATCAAGCAAAAAATACAGCAGCAACAATACTAACGACGAAATTAGAAAATCCAACAGGTTATGGACGCATTATTCGTGATGAAAGCGGAAATGTCGTGCGAATAGTTGAGGAAAAAGATGCTACATCTGATGAGAAAATCATCTCAGAAGTGAATACGGGTACATACTGTTTTGATAACGAAAAACTTTTTTCGGCTTTAATGAAAGTGAAAAATGATAACGTCCAAGGAGAGTATTATCTTACAGATGTCATCGAAATTCTGAGGTCAGAAGGGGAAACGATTGGTGCTTACCAAACTCTTGATGCTAATGAAACAATTGGTATCAATGATCGGATGGCCCTTGCGAAGGCAGAAGAGATTCTACGAACACGGCTTATTGAACAGCATATGAAAAATGGGGTGACGATCATCGATCCGAAACAAACCTATATTGAAAAAGGAGTTGTAATCGGCAGCGATACGATCATCTATCCAAACACTTATCTACGAGGAAATACGATGATTGGTCAAGATTGTGTCATCGGACCAAATGTAGAATTAACCGACACCAATGTGGCTGATGAAGTAAAGATTACGAATTCTGTGGTTTATTCTGCAGAAATTGCGAATAGGGCTCTAATCGGTCCATATGCTTATATTCGACCTGGAACTGAAATAGGCGACTCTGTAAAAGTAGGCGACTTTGTTGAGATTAAGAACTCAAAAATTGGTCAAGGAACAAAGGTACCACATTTAAGTTACATTGGTGATACAACCTTAGGAGAAAATGTTAATATTGGAGCAGGTACCATAACGGTTAATTATGATGGTTATCGAAAACATCGAACAGAAATTGGTGATCGTTCATTTATTGGTTGTAATACGAATCTCGTAGCACCTGTTAAGGTGGGTAATGATGTTTATGTGGCAGCTGGTTCAACGATTACCGATAATATACCTGACTTCACATTAGCCATTGCTCGTGAAAGACAAGTCAATAAAGAAGGGTATGTTAAAAAAATAAGAGAAAGAAATAATTTTAAGGATAAATAATGGAGGATGCGATTAATGCCAAAATATCAAGATAAAACATTAAAAGTATTCACAGGTAATGCCAATCCTTCTTTAGCTTTGGAGATTGTCAATCATATTGGGATCCCTATGGGAGATGCTGAATTCCTTCGCTTTAGCGATGGAGAGATTCGGGTTAAGCTAAATGAAAGTGTTCGCGGAGCTGATGTATTTGTCATTCAGCCAACTTCTGCACCAGTAAATGAAAATCTCATGGAAATTTTAATTATGGTGGACGCCTTAAAAAGAGCATCTGCCAAAAGTATCAATGTTGTGATCCCTTACTATGGCTATGCTAGACAAGATCGTAAGGCTAGAGCAAGAGATCCAATTACTGCCAAATTGGTCGCGAATCTAATAGAAGTGGCTGGAGCACATCGAATGATATCCATGGATTTGCATGCGACACAAATACAAGGATTCTTTGATATTCCTGTTGATCATCTATTAGGTGTTCCGATTCTTGCCGACTATTTTCTGAAGAAGAATTTAAAAGATGTTGTCGTCGTTTCTCCAGATCATGGTGGAGTAGTAAGAGCGAGAAAATTAGCAGAACGACTTGAAGCTCCGATCGCAATCATCGATAAGCGTCGTCCTGATGCAAATGTCGTAGAGGTAATGAATATTGTTGGTAATGTTGAAGGAAAAGTCGCGATTCTGATTGATGACATTATTGATACGGCTGGAACGATTACACTTGCGGCGAATGCATTAAAAGAAGCTGGGGCAAAGGAAGTATATGCAGCATGTACACACCCCGTATTGTCAGGTCCAGCGATTGAGCGAATTCAAAATTCCCAAATTAAAGAACTGGTTGTAACAAATACCATTCAACTAGGAGAAGAGAAAAAAATTGATAAAATGAAGATCCTATCTGTCGCACCATTAATTGGTGAGGCGATTATTCGCATTCATGAAGAATTATCTGTAAGCAAATTATTTGATTAAAAAGGTTTACTTCCCCTCTATTTAGGAAATCATAAGATTAAAGGTATTGATTTTTGGAGGGGAAAATGATGGAACAAGGTAGTTTTACAGTTGAACTTAGAACGAAAGGAACTGACTCTGTCTTACATCATTTAAGAGATGAAGGGTTTATTCCTGGCATTTTGTATGGCGGTCAACAAGAAAATCAATCGATCCAAATTGACCAAAAAACGTTTTTAAGACAAATGAAAGAGCATGGGAAAAGTGGGATCTTTTCAATTACGTTGGATAAAGAGACAATACCCGTAAAAATTAACGAGATCCAACGAAATCCCGTTGATCGAAACGTGATTCATATTGATTTACAACGAGTGGATATGGATCGTCCTGTTGAGATGTTGGTACCGATTCATTTCTTTGGTCATTCAATTGGTGAAAGAAATGGAGGGGTCATTCAGCAACAGATTAGGGAAATAGAGATCCGAGCTTTGCCTTCTTCTATACCTGAATATATACAGGTGAATATTACCGATTTAGATATTGGTGATTCTTTATTGGTTAAGGATCTAGTGCTTTCAGATGGGATTGAAGTCCTTCATGATCGAGATTCTGTAATTTTAAAAGTTTTACCACCGGTAATGGATCAAGAGGCGCATCTAGAAGAGTCGAAATCGGAACCAGAAGTTGTAAATGCTAGAGATAGTCATGGAATTGATGCAGCCAAATAAGCAAAGAACGTAGCATTTTTCGCTACGTTTTTTTGTTTGACTTATAAGATTTGGGAGCAAATACGGAGTGCGTTGGAATATACAAAGCTTTTGTGGCTTGTATGTTCTAACGCTGATCCTAACCTTATGGCTTTTCATGAATAAACGGTAAGTGGGAAAGCTCGCTCGCTGAAGCACCCATAGGCACAGTCACGCTATTGCAACTAAAGTTGCAAGTCGTGCTATGTCGCAGCTTATAGAATCATACAAGCCTATTTTTAATATTATAATCACTTTATTGCGATCTTTGAATGTGTTAGACTGTGGGTATATTTATTTCTTAATTTGGGAGTTGTGAAAAATGAAATTGATCGTAGGGTTAGGAAACCCTGGGGAAAAATACGAAAATACCAAGCATAATATTGGCTTTCTTACCATAGATCAAATCTATATGGATTTGAAAAACGAGACTTATTTTTCTTCAAAATCAAAATTTAACGCTTTTATTCTTGAGGGGAAGATCCATAACGAAAAGGTACTCTTAGTAAAACCCCTTACCTATATGAACTTATCAGGTGAAGCCGTTGAACCCCTCTTAAACTGGTATCACTTGTCAGTTGACGATTTGCTTATTGTTTATGATGATTTGGATCTACCTCTTGGTAAGATCCGACTTCGTGAAAAAGGAAGTTCGGGTGGCCATAATGGGATCAAATCCATCATCGAACATTTGAATACAGATCAATTTAAGAGGATGAAAATTGGCATTGGCCGTCCAAAAGATAATAATATCGTTGACTATGTTTTGAGCCCATTTCGAACAGAAGAGTTCGCGATGATCAAGGAAAGTTTACACTTAGCCAGTCAAGCGATTCAAGAATGGATCACAGGCAGAGAATTTCGCAAGGTGATGAGTCAATATAACTAATTTGATACGAAAAGGTATGGATCATCCATTTAGCTGGAAATAATAAAGATAAAGTCATGATTTCCAAATGGAGGCCATATAGTATGATAAAGTATGTTTGTAAACATTGTGGACATCATCTTGGGTTGATTGACCAAGCTGTTGTAGATGAAGCGCGACTAGGTTTTGATTCCTTGACCATAGAAGAGCGTGAGAGTATAATTTCCTATGAATCGAATGGAGATATCGTTGCAAATGTCGTTTGTGAATATTGTCAAGAAGCACTGGAACAAAATCCAGAACTTATCTTACTTTCGAATCTACTACAATAAGGAAATCAATCAATCTCAGGCCTTGGTTGCAAAGCTAAGGCTTATTTTTGCTGTTTAATGGTAGATTTGATAGACAGAAAATACTAGGGAAAGGAGGATATTATGGATATTCTCTTACAAAGATTCGCTTCTAGTAATGAATTTCAATCGATCATAACAGGACTTCAATCGGGTTTAAAAGAACAATTGGTTACAGGATTAAGCGGTTCTGCGAAACAATTGATGATTGCGAGTTTGTATACAGAAGAAAAACGTCAGATTGTTGTTGTAACACATAATCTATTACAAGCGCAAAAAGTTTATGATGATTTAACAGAAATGATCGATTCTAATCAATTGTTCCTATATCCTGCCAATGAATTGACGATTACGGATATTGAAGCACAAAGCCCTGAGACTCTAGGGCAACGGATTCATGTCTTACAACATTTCGCAAATCGTGATCAAGGGATCTATATTATTCCCTATATAGGTTTAAGTAAATTTTTGCCCCCAAAAGAACACTTCCTTAATGCAGTGATTTCTTTAAAGGTTGGTCAGGAGATCGATTTCGATCAATTTCTGCAAAAAATGATTTTCCTTGGATATGAACGGTCTGATCGAGTAGAGAAAAAAGGAGAATTTAGTGTACGAGGGGGTATTATTGATATCTTTCCTTTGGCCATGGATAACCCTATCCGAATTGAATTATTTGATATTGAGATCGATTCAATCCGGATTTTTGATGCTGGTTCTCAACGCTCAATCGAAAACGTAGAGAGCATAGACATTCCTCCTGCTAGAGAATGGGTTGCCACGAAAGAAGAATTCCTAGCGACAGCATTAAAAGTAGAACAGGCTCTAAAAGAGCATTTGCCGAAGGTTAAAGATTCGTTTATTCAAGATAAACTACTAGCTAATATCAATTGGGAAATCGAACAATTAAAAGAGGGATATTATTTTAGTGGTTTATATAAATATGTATCAACTTTGTATAAAAAAGGTTATACATTACTTGATTATATTGATGAAAATAGCGTCATCATTTTTGAAGAAGTAAGCCGTATCATTGAAACCGTGAGACAAGTGGAAAAAGAAATCCATGACTGGCAATTAACATTATTAAATCAAGGGGAATCATTACCGTCCTTACAGATTTACCAACCCTTTACTGATATTATGAACCATGTACGTCAACCCAGATTATATTTATCTTTGTTTTTGCGACAGGTTCCTCATGTCAGTCCCCAAAATATCGTGAATTTTGTAACCCGTAATATGCAAAATTTTCATGGCCAAATGCATGTGCTTAAGTCAGAGATGGAACGCTGGAGAAAAACAGCAACGAGCGTTGTTTTTCTTGCAGCTGATTTAGAAAGGGCAAAACGTCTAGAACGAGTTCTTTATGATTATGGAATCGAAGTAGATCTTGTTTCTAACAAAATTAATCAACTTACGACACGGCCAATCATTCTCGAAGGGAATCTCCAATCAGGGTTTGAAATGAGTAGTATTCATTTGGCCTTAATTACAGAAGGGGAAGTTTTTTCGCAAAAACAACGAAAAGCTAAAAAAGTAAACCAACAGCAACAGACCAATGTAGAAAGGATTAAAAGTTATACTGATCTTAAGGCTGGCGATTACGTCGTTCATGTGAACCACGGGATTGGTAAGTATGTTGGTATTGAAACACTAGAGATTAATGGAATTCATAAAGATTATCTTCATATTAAATATGCAGGTAATGATAAATTATATGTTCCAATCGACCAGATCGATTTGGTTCAAAAATACGTAGGGGGCGAAGAGCGAGAACCGAAAGTTTATTCTTTAGGTGGCTCAGAATGGACGAAAGTCAAAAATAAAGTTAAAGCTTCTGTGAAAGACATTGCCCAAGATTTGATCAAATTGTATGCCAAGCGTAAATCTTCAAAAGGATTTCCTTTTCCAAAGGATAATGAATACCAAAAGGAGTTTGAGGCATTATTTCCTTATCAAGAGACTCCCGATCAATTGCGTACGATTGAAGAAGTAAAACGTGATATGGAAAAAGATGAGCCAATGGATCGACTTCTTTGTGGTGACGTAGGATATGGGAAAACAGAGGTGGCTATTCGCGCAGCTTTCAAAGCAGCCATTGCAGGGAAACAAGTTGCCGTTTTAGTACCAACGACGATTTTAGCCCAACAGCATTTTGAAACATTTAAAGAAAGATTCCAAGATTATCCGATTAAGATTGATGTCATCAGTCGTTTTCGATCAAAAAAGGAACAAAATCAAGTCATTAAACAGTTAAAAGATGGAATTGTCGATATCGTTATCGGTACCCATCGCTTGTTATCTAAGGATGTTCAGTTTAAAGATTTAGGTTTATTGATCATTGATGAGGAACAACGCTTTGGCGTGAAACACAAGGAGAAATTAAAAGAGTTAAAAGCAAACGTTGATGTTCTTACCTTAACCGCTACGCCAATTCCAAGAACATTGCATATGTCGATGTTAGGAGTTCGCGATTTGTCAGTGATCGAAACTCCTCCAGAAAATCGCTTTCCTGTGCAAACATATGTGGTAGAATATAGTGGAACTCTGGTAAGGGAGGCGATTGAAAGAGAACTAGCCCGAGGAGGACAAGTATATTTTCTCTATAATCAGGTAAAAAATATTGAGTTGATGGCGGATCAAATCCGAATGCTTGTGCCTGATGCGAAAGTCGCAGTAGCACATGGACAGATGAAAGAAACAGAATTAGAACAGATTATGCTAGAATTTTTGGATGGAGAATATGATGTCCTTGTTAGCACTACGATTATCGAGACTGGCGTTGATATTCCAAATGTGAATACGCTTATTATTTATGATGCTGATAAAATGGGACTTTCTCAACTCTATCAATTACGTGGCAGAGTTGGTCGTTCTAATAGAATTGCCTATGCCTATTTCACCTATCAAAGGGATAAAGTCCTTACTGAGGTAGCTGAGAAACGATTGCAAGCAATTAAAGAATTTACTGAGCTTGGCTCTGGATTTAAGATTGCGATGAGGGACTTAGCGATTCGTGGAGCAGGGAATTTACTAGGTGCTGAACAGCATGGATTTATCGCGTCAGTAGGATTTGACTTATACAGTCAAATGTTAAAAGAGGCAATCGATGAATTAAAAGGTGAGCCAAAAGAAGAAAAAGCCATTGAGCCCCAAATCGATTTGGATGTCGATGCTTATATTCCTTCAGATTATATTCAAGATTCGATGCAAAAAATCGAGATGTACAAAAAATTTGCCATTGTGAAAACACTAGAAGAAGTATTTGATCTTGAAGAAGAATTGGAAGATCGTTTTGGAGATATTCCACAACCGACAAGAAACCTATTAACGATTGCCAGAATTAAGGCTTATGCTTATCAATATCACATAGAGCGTATTACACAAGAAGGGCAAGAAATCCATCTAGAGGTATCTCCTGACCAAAATCAAGTCATTGACGGTTATCGTCTTTATCAAATTGCAAACGATTTTAACCATCGAATCAAACTTTCTTCTGGTCATCATATCGGAATCAAAGTGAGTACCAAAAATCTAACACAAGAGCAGTGGTTAAGTTTAATGGAGAATTTCCTAAAAAGGTATCAAGAGTCTTTAAAGACGGAAGGAGCTTTAGCCCAAAATGAGTAGAAAAATAAAACAAATTACAGTATTCGTTTTTAGTGTCGTGGTCATCTTGACTGCTTTTGGTTGTAATAATAATCAGGACAGTAAGAAAGTAATCGCAGAGTATAAAGGTGGGCAAGTACTTCAGAGTGATTTTGATAAGTATTTAAATGTTCTTCAATTTATTAACCCTCAGGTGGTCAATGAAATCAAAGACCAAAATGTAAAAAAACAGTTATTGCAACAATTCATTGCAGAACGATATCTAGGAACAAAGGAAAAGCTCTCATCCCAAAATGAGCAAGATGTAGACAACATGTTTCAATACCTAAAGGCACAAAAGATGCAAATGGTGGGATCTGAGGAGAATTATCAAAAGGAATTGAAGAATTTAAAGATTACTGAGGATGATATTAAAGAAATTCTAAAACGAGAAATTGGTATACAGCTTTACTTTGAAAAACAAATTACAAAAGACCAATTAAAACAAGCCTTTGAAAAATCGCAACAAGATTTTACGATCGCAACGGTTAGTCATATCTTAATTGGGAATACCAATCGGTCTGATGAAGAAGCGAAAAAAAGAGCGGATGAAGTCTTGACAAAATTAAAGGCCGGTGGCGATTTTGCGAAATTGGCAAAGGAATATTCTGATGATCCAGGAAGCAAAGACAAAGGTGGCACCTATGAAAATGAATCAGTTGCAAAATGGGTTCCAGAATTTAAAGATGCTGTATTAAAACAGCCGATTGGCAAAATTAGCGATAAGCCAGTGAAGACTCAATATGGTTATCATATTATAAAAGTGATCAGTCGAAAAGTTCCTACGTTTGAACAATTAAATAATGATGACCTTTCGATCATAAAACAGCAATTAGTTCAGCAAAAATTTAGTAATTTCATGACGAAGGAATTACCAAATATCATTACAAAAATGAATTTACCAGAAGATAAAAATTCCAAATGATTCTTTCTTGTATAATAATTTGGCAGTGGATGAATACTATGGTCAAGACAAAAGAAAAGTTTAACAACATATAAAACACAAAAAAAAGATACTGGATAATAGTTACTACGAAACCCCCAAATTGGAATTCTTATATACAAGAAAGAGAGGCAGCATAGAATGAAAGCAACAGGAATTGTACGTCGTATCGATGACTTAGGTCGGGTTGTTATTCCCAAGGAAATTCGAAGAACATTACGAATTCGTGAAGGGGACCCATTGGAGATTTTTGTTGATCGTGATGGAGAAGTCATCCTGAAAAAATATTCTCCAATCGGTGAGCTAAGCGACTTTGCTCAGGAATATGCCGACTCACTTTATGAAAACCTAAACGCCATCACACTGATCTCAGATCGTGATACGATTATTGCCGTAGCTGGAACAAGTAAGAAAGAATACATGAACAAGCCTATTGGTCAGGTTATAGAAGAAAGTATGGAGCAAAGAAAGACAATAGTGGATACAAATGGGGGAGAAGTCAGTCTTGTCATGGACAACCCAGAAAGTTTATCCTCTTATGTTGTGGCTCCAATTATTGCAGCTGGTGACCCTATAGGTACTGTGATTCTACTGAGTAAAGAGGATGGCGTCAAAATGGGTAATCTTGAAGTGAAGATGGTTGAGACCGCGTCATCGTTTTTAGCCAAACAAATGGAACAATAAGAAGAAGTGGGAAAAGCAGGCGAATGCCTGCTTTTTTCCATGCAAAACTGAAACGGCTTGTATGTTCTAACGCTGGGACAACGGAGCGCGTTGGTAAATACAAACCTATTTATAATAAGCAAGTTATTCTTGTATAATTGTTCAGTTTGTGTTTTGATTACATACTGAGGGGAGAAAATATGAAGGAAGAAAAGCATAAACAAACATTTGTAGAAGGAATCGCAATCTTAGGAATTACTGGTTTTCTGTCCAAACTACTAGGTGCGATTTATCGAATACCTTTTCAAAACATTGCAGGTGATCTAGGGCTTGCTGTTTACAATAAGGTTTATCCGTTATATAGTATGGTTTTAATTTTGGCAACAGCAGGATTCCCTGTTGCGATTTCCAAAATTGTTGCTGAACATCTAGCACAACAGAATCACTCTGGAGCAAGGCAAGTTCTCAAAGTATCGATCTATTTACTTTCCTTTTCAGGTTTATTCGTCTTTCTTTTTCTTTTTTTTGGTTCCCATACGATTGCAAAACTAATGGGTAATCCAGAGCTCGACTTAGCGATAAAAAGTGTCTCTTTTGCGCTCTTGATCGTACCAATTATGGCAGCAATTCGCGGCTATTTTCAAGGGCATCAAAATATGGTACCAACTGCTTATTCGCAAATGATCGAGCAACTGGTACGTGTGATTACCATTTTAGTTTTAGCTTATTTGTTCATGAACAACCCTCAATATGGAGTATATTATGCTGGTGCAGGTGCTACTTTTGGAGCTTTTACAGGTGCAGTTGCTGGCTTCATCGTTTTAAACATATATTGGAGAAAGATGAATCAACAAAATAATATGAATCAAATGGAATTTAATTTAGAAGACTGGGAATCGGTTTGGCAGATTGTAAGAAAAATTCTTTATTATTCCCTACCCGTAGCAATCGGTTCGCTCATTTATCCTCTATTTGGTATTGTTGATTCCTTTACAATTTCTAATCTTTTGCAATTGATGGGTTTATCGCTGAAAAAGGCAGAAAATTTATTTGGAGTTTATACAAGGGCTCAACCTTTAATCCAATTTGCTACCTTTTTTGCTCCCTCATTCAGTCTAGCATTAGTTCCTGCAATCTCTGAATCAATCGTTAGAAATCACCATAAGAATGTATCTGAATATATTGGAACAGCTATTCGTTTTACCATATTAATTGGTTTACCGGCTTCGGTTGGTTTGGCAACATTAGCCCAGCCAATCAATATTTTCTTTTATAAAGATGATGCAGGGTCATTATCCTTAGCGATATTAGCGTTTACTGTTATGTTTTCTGCATTAGCCATTATCTCTACTGGGATATTAAATGGATTGGGGAGGGTTTTTCTACCTGCTAAGTATCTTTTAATCGCCGTTTTGGTAAAACTGGTCTTAAACACAGCTCTTATTCCTATTTTTGGAATTCACGGAGCTGCCTTCTCTACTGTTTTTGCTTATGCTTTCGCTGCATTACTTAATTTACTGGCGATTCGTAATGATTATGATCATGGAATCTATCTTCAATTTTTATTGAAAATAATCATTTCTGTCTTCATTATGGCGATCTTTGTTTTCTTTACAAGATGGAGTGTGATCGCTTTATTAGGGAATTATCTCAATTCTTTAAGAATAATAATGGCCGTTGTTACTTTTATTTCCATCCTTTTCGGGATCATCAGTTATTTCTTTGGTTTATTATTCACTGGGGCGATCACGAAAAGCGAATTATACTATTTACCGAAATATGGACCAAAAATCGTATATATCATAGAAAAACTTCATTTATTAAAATTTTTAAAGGATTGAAGGGAAAACGATGAAAGCAAAAATTACAATTGTTGGCTTGGGTGCTGGTAACGAAGATCAATTATCTTTAGGGATTTACAAGAAATTGAAGAATAGTAAGCATATTTATTTGCGAACAAAGGTCCATCCCGTTGTTTCCTTTTTGGATGAGGAAGGAATCCAGTATCAAACCTTTGACGAGTTGTACGATCAGCATTCAGAATATGATCATGTTTATCAAGAGATTGCCAGAATCTTGCTAGGGGAGGCGAAAAAAGGGAATGACTTGATTTACGGTGTTCCTGGTCACCCCATGGTAGCAGAAAAAAGTGTTCAATATTTACTGGAGCAACACGACAGCAATATCGAGATTGAACTACTTGGAGGAGAGAGTTTTCTCGATGCTGTATTTAGCTCCTTAAAAATTGATCCAATTGAGGGATTTCTGTTTCTTAACGGAGAAACACTGAAACGGGACGATATCCAACCTTCAAAACATATGATTATCGGTCAAGTTTATGACCAATGGATTGCTTCTGATGTAAAATTAACTTTGATGGAAATTTATCCTGATGATTGGCCAGTCATCATTGCTTCAAATTTGGGAATGAAGGGAAAAGAACGATTGAAGGAAGTTCCTCTTTATGAATTAGACCGTAATCCGAATGAGTTCCATCATTTAAGCTCGATCTTTATAAGGAAAACAGATTCTCCAGATGTTCATCATTCCCAATTTTCAAAACTTGTGGAGATTATTAATCAGTTAAGAATGCCAAACGGCTGTCCTTGGGATCGAGCTCAGACTCATCAATCGATACGTAAGAATTTGCTTGAGGAAACTTATGAACTTCTTGAAACCATTGACCAATTAGACATCGAACATATGCAAGAAGAATTAGGGGATGTACTATTACAAGTGATGCTTCACTCACAAATGGCTTCAGAAGAAGGATATTTTCATATCTATGATGTGATTAAGCAATTAAATGATAAACTGGTACGTAGACATCCACATGTCTTTGGCAACGAAAATGCGGAAAGGGCAGAAGAAGCTCTTGTTCATTGGGAAAAAATGAAGGAAAAAGAACGGGAGGAAAAAGGGATTGAAAAGATTCGATCGGTACTAGATGGGATTCCAAAAGATCTTCCCGAGATTTTGAAAGCATATAAATTACAAAGTAAGGCGGCTAAAGTAGGATTTGATTGGTCAGATATTCGTGATGTATACCAAAAGATTGATGAGGAAATTGAGGAAATTAGACACGCCGATCAAGCTGATCTTCAGGCCGAAGTGGGTGATCTTTTGTTTGCTGTAATTAATCTTTCTCGTTTTCTAAAAGTAGATCCTGAAGCAGCCCTTGCGATGACCAATCGGAAATTTATCAAACGGTTTCAATATATCGAGAAACAATTAAAGGAAAAACAGATGGATATTTATGAGGCTTCATTAGATGTAATGGACCAGCTATGGAATGAAGCGAAAACGTTGGGGAAAGGGGATTAATTTGATGCGTTTAGACAAATTTTTGAAAGTATCCCGATTGATTAAACGAAGAACACTGGCAAAAGAAGTAAGCGACCAAGGAAGAATTCAAATAAACGGAAACGTAGCGAAAGCGAGTTCCAATGTAAAAGAAGGTGACCTCATTCGTATACAATTTGGACAGAAAATCATGATAGTGAAAGTAAAGCAATTATTAGAGAGTAGCAAAAAAGAAAATGCAGTTGAAATGTATGAGATCATTAGCGAAGAAAGAATACCAGAATCTTTTTAATAATAAAAATGGTCCTTTATTTTCACATTCTAATTTTGTGTTCTAAAAAAAAAAGCCAAGCCATATGATGTACCAAAAGGGGGTATTCATATGGACGATCGAACACGGAAAGACCGTAGCCACCAAATCATCATTATGAACCGAGAGAATTTTCAAGTTACCGGTGTTATTGATGTTGAAAGTTTTGATAGTGAAGAGTTTTTGTTAAACACAGAATACGGCTATCTCCATATTCATGGGCAAAATCTACACATCAAAAGTTTGGATTTAGAACAGGGAAGAGTAACCATTGAAGGGTTAATTGATGATATGGGGTATTTAAACGAAGGATATGGTCAGGAGAAAGCTAAAGGATTCTTTGGCAAGTTGTTTAAGTGACATTATATCAGCAGTTCCAAACGATTCTATTTATGTTCGTGAGTGGCTTCCTTATTGGTTTTTTCTTTGATGGATATCGGGTCTTAAAAGGAAAGATGAAGCTGCCTTCTTTGCTTGTATTTCTCATTGATCTATTTTTCGGTATATTTTCTGCTTTATTGATTTTTGCTCTTTTATTATGGATTAACCATGGACAACTTCGATTTACGATTATATTTGCCTTTTTGTTCAGCTTGTGGATTTATTACCGAACAACCAGTCAGGAAATGATTCGGTTCTGGCTGATCATCTATTCATTCATCTATTCTCTTTGGAAACTGATCGCAAAAATCACCCATTTAATCATAATTAAACCTATTATTTTTCTTTATAAGTCGATTTTGGTTCTTGGAAGTTTTATTATCTCTAGTCTATATGGTATTTATCGCTTCTTTAAAAAATCTTTAACACCTCCCGCAGCCAAATTATATCAAACAACAAAAAAACAGGGCCGAAAAATAAAGACAAATATCAAGAAAAAAGCAGGATTTCGTTCCTTATTGAAGAAGTTATTTAGATGGAAAAAGTCATAAACATCGACGATGGGGAGTGATGGTTGTGGCCAAAACCAACCAAGGAACGAAAAACTCTAAAAAACGTCTTCAATGGGTATTATTCATCCTATTTTTATTTTTGGTTTGGGCAGGATATACAGGATATAATCAATGGACGGTTATTCAACAAAAAAAGGATAAGATCGAAAAATTAAAGGTACAAGAACAAAATGTACAGAAAGAGAAGCAAGAATTAGAAAAACAGATCTTGTTATTACAAAAAGATGATTATATTGCTGAAATTGCTAGGAAATATTATTTTTTATCAAAACCGGGTGAGTTCATTTTTATTTCTCCACAATAATAATGGGTAAGCGTCTTATTGACATTATTTTAATCTCTTCGGTATAATCCAATTAGTTAATTTTTTTATAATCTTAAGGAGGATTTTGTAGTTCATGTCAATTGAAATCGGCAGCAAATTAGAAGGAAAAGTCACTGGTATTACCCATTTCGGAGCATTTGTGGAGCTGCCAAGTGGTGAAACTGGTCTCGTTCACATTTCAGAAATTGCTGATAGTTATGTAAAGGATGTTAATGAATTTTTAAAAGTGAATGATATTATCACTGTGAAAGTTATTAACGTTGAAAAAGATGGAAAGATTGGTCTTTCGATGAAGAAGGCTCAAGAAAAACCAGTTAGCCAAACAACCGTAGTAAAGGAAAAACAAACAAAAACAGCTCGTTCTCAAGCTCGTAGGCATTCAAATGAAAGTTTCGATGAGAAATTATCTAAATTTCTGAAAGATAGTGAAGAGCGTCTCTCGAATTTAAGGAAGAACACAGATTCAAAAAGAGGTGGTCGTGGAGCCCGCAGGGGTTAAGATCGATCACATCATAATATAAATATATTTAAGGATTTAATTCAGAAGAATGTTTTGTGTGCTTTTTTATGATATGGTGAAAAGGGAAACTTATGGGAAATGCTCCTCACAAGGTTCCCTTTTTTCAAAAAAAAATTATAAAATATGTTGACAATGAATAGAAAATCGTTATATAATAAATTTTGTCTGACGCGGGGTGGAGCAGTTGGTAGCTCGTCGGGCTCATAACCCGAAGGTCGCAGGTTCAAGTCCTGCCCCCGCAACCAAACAAATTGAAATCCTAATGAAGTATTGTACAAGCTATGTGGCGGCGTAGCTCAGCCGGCTAGAGCGTACGGTTCATACCCGTGAGGTCGGGGGTTCGATTCCCTCCGCCGCTACCATATCTATATGGCCCGTTGGTCAAGTGGTTAAGACACCGCCCTTTCACGGCGGTAACAGGGGTTCGAATCCCCTACGGGTCACCATCCTTGCAATACTTCGATCAAGGGATTCGAAACCAGCTTGTGACAACAAGCGTGGGGACGTCGGAGACACGAAGAGCAAGGAGAAAAGCGACGCAGCGATACGATGTCGTAGTCACGAACGAAGTGAGTGTATCCCCTACGGGTCACCATAACAGAGATTAGAGGCTAGAGATCAGAAGTCAGAGAAAAAAACGACTTCGAAGGAAAACATTCAATCTGACATCCGATTTCTGACATCTGAAAACCGTTTGGACGATTAGCTCAGCTGGGAGAGCACCTGCCTTACAAGCAGGGGGTCGGCGGTTCGATCCCGTCATCGTCCACCATTTTATAATCAATATTTACATAAATATAAACGAGAAACACGTCAAAGAAGACGTGTTTTTTTATTATGGTTTGTATGTTCTATAAGCTGCGACATAGCACGACTTGCAACTTTAGTTGCATAGCGTGACTTGTGCCATATGGGTGCTTTAGCGAGCGAGTTTTACCACTTACCGTTTATTCAAGGAAAGCCGTAAGGTTAGGAGCAGCGTTAGAACATACAAGCCTATTTTTTAGAAAAGTATATTATTTTTTTCTTCTATAGGATATTTCAAAGATAGAATTTAATTGTTTTCTGAAAGTTTTGTCGGAATAAGAAAAGTTTCTCATTAAATCGACAAATTTTATACCAATAATCGTAAAGACTTTTTCCAAATGAAACTCCAATTTTGTCGTACTGAAAGAATTTGTCGGAAAAAACTTATCTTTCACATCCTAATTTTGACAAATTTTATAATTCGATTTGTTTATAATGAATGGCACAAATAAGAGATTTAGGTGGTGTCGTTCATGTTAGAAAAACTTAATGTAAAGAGTGGGTTAGCGTTGCGAACGGAAATAGTTACTTGGTTTATGGATTGGATCTTATCATCATTTCAACAAAAGTTGAATCAATTATTTCATCTTTTGTTTAGAAAATGGGAGATCGGTTATATCATGATGGGTTTTCTATTAGGCCGGGCAATGATTTTAAATGAATTATCCCCATTTGGGATTCCTTTCTTTGCTGTCATGTACCATTTAAAACGAGAAAAACTTCTATTTATTAGTCTTGCGATATTATTGGGTGCTAATTTAGCCGTACATAATCAAGCGGCTTTAATCTTTGCTGGGATGATTATATTCTTTTTTACACAAAAATGGCTTGACACAAAAGGGAAGACGGATCTTTCTTATACGCCATTTCTTACTTTCGTGGCAATATTATTACCGCAAGTACTAGTCCATTTATATGATCATAGCTCCCAGATTTATGACTACTTTTTGGCGGGAATTGAATCTGTACTAGGTTTTGTTTTGACATTGATCTTTGTCCAAGCCATGCCGATCATCATTTATCATCGGGAGCAAGTTTCATTAGAGCAGGAAGAAGTAATCGCCTTAATTATTTTATTAGCTTCTGTGATGACAGGTACACTAGGTTGGCATGTTCAAAACTTTTCGATTGAACATATTGCTTCTAGGTATTTTATTCTCTTATTTGCCCTAGTAGGGGGTGGTTCGATCGGTTCAGCTGTTGGTGTGGTGACGGGTTTAATTTTGAGCTTATCTAACCCGAATGCCATTTACCAGATTAGTTTACTTGCCTTTTCAGGTTTATTAGCAGGGTTATTAAAACACGCCAATAAATTAGGTGTTGCTTTTGGACTTATATTAGGTACTACTATTTTATCCATTTATTTAGGAAACCAGAGTGAAATTTGGATTTCTTTTGGAGAATCGACTGTAGCGATCTTGCTTCTCATTTTTACACCAAAAACGCTCATTAAAAATATTGCTAAATTTATCCCTGGTACCGTTGAATTTCAAAATCATTATCAAGAATATGTTGCAAAAATTCGTAATATCACTTCTAGCAAGATTGAACAATATGCCAAAATGTTTACTCAACTAGCGAATAGTTTTCGAGAAATCTCGGCAAATCCAAAAATTGATGAAACGGAACAATTAGATCATTTTATGAGTCAAGTCGCCTCTAAGCAATGCCAAAATTGTTTTAAGAAGAATAAATGTTGGAATGAAGAATTCTTTAAGACTTATAAAATTATGACAGATGTAATGACCCATATTGAATTAAAGGGTAAATTAGCAAAGAAGGATATTCCCGTCGAATGGGTAAATCATTGTGTCAAATACGATAAAACAACAGCAGAATTAAATCGAATCTATGAAGAATACGGAAATGACCTTTATTGGAAAAACCAATTAGAGGAAAGTAGACAATTGGTTGCATATCAATTATATGGGGTTTCACAAGTGATGAAGGATTTAGCAGAGGAAATTAAAAAGGAGGGAATGGAACTAAGTGTTCAAGAGAAACAAATCTATCAATCTTTGGAGCAGCTAGGGCTATCGATTCGCCATGTCAACATAGTCAATCTGGATGAAGGAAATGTAGAAATGGAGGTGAGTCAACCGAATTGTAATGGTAGGGATGAGTGCGCGAAGGTGATTGCTCCACTGATTTCTGAAGTATTGAATGAAAACATTGTTGTTAGCAATAAAGATTGCCAATTTAGTAGTGATGGAACATGTAGGATGTATTTACGTTCAGCGAAAAACTATGAAGTGGATACAGGATTTGCCGGTGTGGCGAAAGGCGGCTCTTGGTTATCGGGTGATAGTTTTAGTACGATTGAAATTGGGAATGGTAAATTTGCTGTAGCATTAAGTGATGGAATGGGAAATGGTGAACGTGCCCAAACGGAGAGTAAAGCAACATTAGAACTCTTACAACAACTATTACAATCTGGGATCGATGAAACACTAGCGATTAAAACGATTAATTCTGTGTTATTATTGCGTTCTCAAGAGGAAATTTTCTCTACGGTTGATTTAGCCATTATTGATTTATTCAATGGATATACCAAATTCTTAAAAGTTGGATCTACGCCAAGTTTTATCAAACGTGGTGATGAAGTCATCATGGTATCAGCCAATAACTTACCTGTTGGTATTATGGAAGATATTGATATTGATAGTGTTGGACAAGATTTAAAGCCAGGAGATCTCTTGATCATGATGACGGATGGTATTTATGATTCGGCAAATCATGCTGTAAATAAGGAATTATGGATGAAACGAATGATTCAGGAAATCGAGACGGATGTCCCGCAAGAATTTGCTGACCTGCTAATAGAAAAAGTCATCCGATCTTTACAAGGAGGCATTGTTGATGATATGACTGTTGTTGTATCAAAAATTGATACGTACAAACCGGAGTGGGCGACAATTAAGATTCCTGGAATAAAACGAATTGAACGAGAAAAAATGATTCAATAGAAAAAAGTATATCTTTCCCTCCATCTGGAAATGAATGTAATAAAACGATTGGGGGGAAAGGAAAAGAATGAGAAAGCAGCTTACTTTTCAACAAATTATTTTAATTACGGATGGGTATTCGAATTCGGGAATATCACCTATTGAAGCAGCAAAAATTGCTTATAAAGATGGGGTCATTATTCATGTCATTGGAATCACGGATGATCAAAAAACGGGGGTTCAAGGGATAACAGAAATTGAAGCAATAGCAAAAGCAGGCGGTGGTTATAGCCAAATTGTTCAAGTCGAACAAGTCGCAAAGACGATAGAGCTTTTTACGAAAAAAACGATGAATTATACGATACAACAAGTGATCAATCAGCAATTGATGCAAATTCTCCAGCACCGCTCTTATGATTCCCTTCCCCCAAATGAACGGATAGAGGTTGGGAAAATCATCGATCAGCTCTCCGAATATAGTCATTTAAAAATTTTACTATTAGTCGATCGTAGCGCAAGCATGTCAAGAAAAATGGAAAAATTAAAAGAAGCCATTTATGATTTTCAGTTAAGCATCCATTCAAGAGCAGGCGATAGTCAAATTGCCATCGCCTTTTTCCCTGGAATCGAAAATATCGTTGATATTGTCTTACCTTGGACAACGGAGATTTCAAAAATAAACCCGATTATTTCTAAGCTCATTCCTAATGGAAATACGCCAACAGGTCCAGCCTTATTAACGAGTTTAGAATATATGCTCCCATTTATGAAAAATATTGATCAAAGACAAAGAGGAGTATTAGATGAATTTATTATCTAAACGAGATAAATCTAACGATTTTAAAGCTGGATCACTCATTAAGGGGAAATGGAACGGAAAGCAATATCGGGTAATTAGCCTCCTTGGTTTAGGGGAAAATGGTCAAGTATATTTAGTTGAGTCACAAGGTAGACAATATGCTATGAAAATAGTTTTGGACACGGTTACCTTTAGTTATGAGATTCAAATGATTCAACGTTTAAATGAAGCCCAAGGACTAAGCCTTGGGTTTTCCTTATTTGATATCGATGATTATGAAAACCAAGAAGCTGAAATTTTCCCTTTTTATGTGATGACCTATAAAAGAGGGTTACCATTGGAACAGTTTCTATATGGGAAAAATGAAGTGGTTTATACCTATACTTTTTATCGTTTGTTAAAAATGTTACAAAAGTTCCATTGTCAACGTTTTGCTTGTGGTGATTTAAAACCAGAACATTTATTAGTAGATCCTTTTAGTGGGGAAATATCTTTTGTCGATTATGGTGGTGTAACTGTATTTTTTGAAGGGATTCGTCAATATACAGAAATCTATGATCGAGGAAGTTGGCGAAAAGGGCATCGATTGGCAGATTCCCATTATGACCTGTTTTCTGCAACCATGATTTTTATCCAATTAGGATTAGGAAAAAATAAATTATTGCAAATTTTTCGTCATTCTCGAAATATAAACGAGGTTTGTGATATAATACCAAAGATTAAAAAGCTAAGACGAGTAATACCTATACTAAAAAAAATTATCGATGGAGAAATAATCACAGTAGAACAAGCCATTCTTCAAGTTGAACCAATGTTACGTCATACTCAGTCATTAGAAGAAAGAAAATGGAAGTGGGTCGAATGGTTATTCTCCTTATCTCTTTTGTTCTTCGCCGTTTCCATTTATTTTCTCCTAGAATTAGGGTAGTTTGGGGGGCGCCGTTTGAAAGAGGATATTTCTAAAGTAATGGAAGTCTGTTTGTTAGCAGGTAAACTGATGTTAGCGAATGGTGGGGAAACATATCGGGTTGAAGACACCATGCTTCGTATTGCTCAATCCTTCCTTGAAGGAGAAGCTTCCAGCTATGTAACGCCTACTGGAATCTTCTTAACTCTTCAAGAAGAAAACCAACAGAAAACAAAGTTTATTCGGATTCATCTACGATCGATTGATTTAAATAAAGTTGTTCTTGTCAATGATATTTCCCGCAAAATTAGTGACGGTCTAATGACGATCGATGAAGCCTATGAAAAGTTACGTGAGATCGAACAATTGAACCCCCTTTATCCGATGTGGTTAAAAACGTTGGCTGCGGCTATATCTAGCGGTTTGTTCGTTTTAATGTTTGGTGGGGATTGGAAAGACTCTTTTCCCGCTATTATTGCGGGAGGTATTGGCTTCATTATTTTTGTACTGCTTCACGATATCGCCAAAGTGAAATTTTTTGCTGAAATCGTAACCGCTTTTCTGATTGGTCTGATCGTTTCCGTTTCAACAAAAATGGGTTTTGGAACCAATTTGGATAAGATCATTATCGGATCGATTATGCCTTTAGTTCCTGGGGTTCTAATCACAAATGCCGTACGCGATTTAATGGCTGGTGATCTTGTTTCTGGACTAGCTAGAGGAGCAGAAGCTCTTTTAACTGCATTAGCAATCGGTACAGGAATAGCAGTTATTCTTGTTTTTTTCCGTTAAAAAAGTCTGAAGGATGATGACGATGTCCTACTATCTTAAATTATTAGCGACCGGTTTTTTTTCAACGATTGCTTTTGGAATCATCTTTAATGTTCCGAAAAAGGCGTTAATTAGTGGTGGAATCATTGGAATGTTTGGTTGGGTGCTATATTCGATATTAAGTGTAAATTATGGATACGATATTATGGCGGCAACTCTGATTTCAACTTTATTCGTTGCAATCATAAGTCAATTGCTTGCAAGGATAAAAAAAATGCCAGTTACTGTATTTAGTATTGCAGGAATCATTCCATTGGTTCCGGGAGGGCCGGCGTACGAAACTATGCGTAACTTTGTGGAGAATGAATACTCAATTGCTATTAAATTGGCTACGAAGACATTACTAATATCTGGAGCGATTGCTTTCGGACTTATTATTTCTGGAGTAATATCACAGACTAAAAAAAGGAATGACCAGATTCATGTTAAACAGAGTCAAAGCGACGATCAAATCTTATAACATGATTTCAGATGATCGCCCAATTATTATCGGTGTATCTGGTGGACCTGACTCGATGGCCTTATTACACATTTTAACAAATTTGGTTTCCAATCCGCTTGTTGTTGCTCATTTAAATCATCAATTTCGGGGGATTGAAGCGAATCTAGATGCTGAGTTTGTTCGAGATCAGTGCAACAAAATGGGAATACCCGCCGTTATTAAAGAATATAATGTGCCTCTTTATATGAAGGAGAAGAAGTTAGGGGCCCAAGAGGCAGCAAGGAAAATTCGTTATCAATTTTATCTTGAAACGGCAAAGGAGTGGAATGCTGGATATCTAGCATTAGGTCATCATGCTAACGACCAAGCAGAGACATTAATGATGAGGTTGATCCGAGGTACTGGTCCACATGGGTTATCAGGTATCCCTTATGTAAGGGAATTCGAAGGATTGTCGATTATTCGCCCGTTGTTAGACATTACAAGAGAGGAGATTGACCAGTATATAAAGGAATGGTCTATCCCTTATCGTGTTGATCAAAGCAACTTCTCAACAAAATATTTTCGTAACGAAATTCGTTTAAACATTATTCCTTATTTACAAAAGTATAATAGAAAACTCATTAACCATTTAAGTCAAATCGCAAAATTGAATCAAGCTGAAGATGATTACATGCAAAAGGTAGCTACTAATGAACTTAACAAAAGTCTGATCGAAAAAGAGAAGGATACCTATATCTTGAATGTATTCTATTTGCAAAACTTAGACATTGCTTTACAAAGGCGGGTAATTCATCTAATATTAAGTTATCTGAATTTAAAAGAAGAATTTACCTTTTCTCACATAGAAAAAATATTATTTTTGATCAGTCAGTCACATCCATCAAAATCGCTTGATTTACCGAATCTTCGGGTTTATCGAGAGTATGACAAAATTATATTGAAAACAATAAAGGAGTTGAAACATACTCCTTATGTATTTGAGATGTCAATACCAGGCGTTTTGGAATTACCTCATATTAAAAAACGAATAAGAGCTTATGTTTCGGAAAAAAGAAACGATCCTAGTGGGGTTTGGGACGTTTTTGATTTCCATCTCATGAAAGAAAAAAAAATAACGGTTCGGAGTAGACGACATGGTGACCGTATGCAAATCAAAGGGATGAATGGAAGTAAAAAGGTAAAAGATATTTTTATTGATCAGAAAATTCCAAAGGAATGGCGAGACAAGCAACCAATTATTGAAGCAGATGGCCAAATTCTTTGGATTCCAGGAATTAAACGGTCAAACCTAAAACGAATCTCGGAAAATACGGAGTCATTTCTTTATATACAGTTGGAAGATCTCTAGCTTGGAATAAGCCAATTTTTGAAACATAAGATTTTATAGGAGGATGTTTATGGAAAATGACATCAAAGAAATACTGATTTCAAAGGAAGAACTGGATCAAAAAATCACTGAATTAGGAGCGATTTTAAGCGAAGAATATAAGGATACAAAACCATTAATGGTATGTGTTCTAAAAGGTGCCATTTTATTTATGTCAGATTTAATTCGTAAGATGAATATTCCACTTGAAGTTGACTTTATGGCTGTTTCTAGCTATGGCGCTTCTACTGAATCCTCTGGAGTCGTTCGTATTCTAAAAGATTTAGATCGTACGGTAGAAGGACGTGACCTCATAATTGTTGAGGATATCATTGATAGTGGACTTACATTAAGTTATTTAGTCGATTTATTAAATAGAAGGAATGTGAAATCAATTAAGATTGTTACTCTATTGGATAAACCCCATCGTCGTAAAGTGGATTTAAAACCGGATTTAAGCGGTTTTGTTATTCCTGACGAATTTGTTGTTGGTTATGGCTTAGATTATGCAGAAGAATACCGGAATCTTCCTTTCATTGGAGTTTTAAAACCAGAAGTGTATCAAAAATAGCCCCTTCTATTTGAGTAATTTTTTTACTATGGTAAAATATAATAAGTGCCCGTGAGAGGAGGCAAGAGATTGAATCGTTTTTTAAGAAATACAGGATTTTATTTGCTAATATTATTACTAACTGTTGGAATTGTCAGTTTTATAACAAAACCAGGCATAAAAACTGAACAAATTCCATTTACACAATTTCAGAAAGAATTAATGGAAGGTAAATATAGCCAAATCACCGCGCGTCCAGATGGTTTAACTTTTCGGATTGAAGGGGTATATGCAGATACTACACCGACCAATAAAAAAGAATTTTATACCAATGTTCCTTTTAGTGAAGGATTTCTAAATACCTTAACAAAGGCACCGGTTAAAGAGTTACGCTTTTTAGAACCAAAAAAGGATTCGATTTGGATCACCTTTTTAACGTCTATTATTCCGTTTATTCTTATATTTGTTCTTTTCTTTTTCTTATTAAATCAAGCCCAGGGTGGCGGAAGCAAAGTGATGAACTTTGGTAAAAGCCGTGCCCGATTATATAATGAAGAAAAGAAAAAGGTAACATTTAATGATGTCGCAGGGGCTGATGAAGAAAAAGCAGAGCTTGAAGAAATCGTTGAGTATTTACAAGATCCTCGGAAATTTGCGAGCTTAGGGGCTAGAATTCCTAAAGGTGTATTATTAGTTGGACCTCCTGGAACAGGGAAAACCTTGTTGGCTAGAGCTGTTGCTGGTGAAGCAAACGTACCATTTTTTAGTATTAGCGGTTCAGATTTTGTTGAGATGTTTGTGGGTGTTGGAGCATCGAGGGTTCGTGACCTTTTTGATAATGCTAAAAAAAATTCCCCTTGTATTATCTTTATCGATGAGATCGATGCCGTAGGTCGTCAACGTGGTGCTGGTTTAGGTGGTGGCCATGATGAAAGAGAACAAACTCTAAACCAATTATTAGTTGAAATGGACGGTTTTGGTGCGAATGAAGGTATTATTATTATCGCAGCCACAAACCGACCAGATATTTTAGACCCAGCACTCCTTAGACCAGGTCGTTTCGATCGTCAAATTACGGTAGATCGTCCTGATGTAAAAGGACGGGAAGAGATACTGAAAGTACATGCACGAAATAAACCACTTGCTGATGATTTGAAATTAGATGTGTTAGCTAGAAGAACACCAGGATTTACTGGTGCGGATTTAGAGAATGTACTAAATGAAGCTGCTCTCTTAGCTGCAAGAAAAGGTCGAAAGAATATCACGATGCAAGAAGTGGATGAAGCGATTGATCGGGTAATTGCGGGACCAGAGAAAAAGAGCCGAATGATTAGTGATAAAGAAAAACGGATTGTAGCCTATCATGAAGCTGGGCATACCATTGTTGGATATCATTTAGAGCATGCTGATCAGGTTCATAAAGTCACCGTTGTACCTAGAGGTAGTGCAGGTGGATATACGGTAATGTTACCTAAAGAAGATCGTTATTTTATGACAAAGCCTGAATTATTAGATAAGATTGTTGGTTTGTTAGGTGGTCGTGTGGCAGAAGAAATCGTACTAGGTGAAGTAAGTACGGGTGCTCATAATGACTTTGAACGAGCAACAGGTATTGCGAGACGGATGGTTACGGAATTTGGAATGAGTGAAAAATTAGGCCCGATGCAGTTTGGCCATGGTCAAGGACAGGTATTTTTAGGTAGAGACTTTAATCGAGAGCCAAACTATAGTGATAAAATTGCATACGAAATTGATATGGAAATTAAAAGAATTATTGATGAGAGCTATAAGCGTTGTAAAGAAGTTTTACAGGCACATCGTGATGAATTAGAATTGGTTGCTCAAACATTAATGGTAAAAGAAACCTTGGATGCTGACGAAATTAGACAGTTAATTGAGAATGGTAAATTAGCGGACGAAAAGATAAATCGAGAGATTAAAATCCAGATTCAAGGAAAAGAGAATCGCCAAGATCAAGAAGTACAGCCTAATGACCAAGCTAACCAAGATGAAAAGAAAGACGAATAGGTATAAAATAAGGGAGTAGTAATAACTACTTCTTTTTTTTTTTTGTGAACATTCATTCATCGAAATGCTTCA
The DNA here is from genome assembly GCF_004342885.1 of Tepidibacillus fermentans. Lineage (NCBI taxonomy): Bacteria > Bacillati > Bacillota > Bacilli > Caryophanales > Bacillaceae > Tepidibacillus > Tepidibacillus fermentans. The sequence continues at coordinate 11,828 of NZ_SMAB01000018.1, read as the reverse complement.
TGAAATGTTATACTAAAAATAGAATCGAAATTTTTGTTCTTAACTAGATATAAAAAAGGAATAAGAGAAAAAGGGGCGATATGATGACCAAAAAAACGATGCTAAGCGATATTGAAATTGCACAAAAGGCACAGATGAAACCCATTCAAGAAATTGCGGAACAACTAGGTATCTTTGAGGATGAGCTAGAACTTTATGGGAAATATAAGGCAAAGGTATCGCTTCAGTTATTAAATCGCTTAAAAGATAAAGAAGATGGTAAGTTGATCCTTGTTACAGCAATTAATCCAACACCTGCAGGTGAAGGAAAATCCACGGTTACAGTAGGTTTAGGTCAAGCATTTCAACGAATTGGGAAAAAAGCGATCATTGCTTTGCGGGAACCTTCTTTGGGCCCAAGTATGGGTATAAAAGGGGGAGCAGCAGGTGGTGGTTATTCGCAAGTGGTGCCGATGGAAGATATTAATCTCCACTTTACAGGAGATATTCATGCGATTACGACAGCACATAATGCGCTCTCTGCACTGATCGATAATCATATTATGCAAGGGAACGAGCTGAATATTGATCCGCGAAGGGTGATTTGGAAAAGGGTTGTTGATCTGAATGATCGCGCATTACGAAATATCGTAATTGGTTTAGGTGGTCCTATGCAAGGTGTACCGCGGCAAGATGGTTTCGATATTACGGTTGCATCAGAGGTAATGGCGATTTTATGTTTAGCAGATGGAATTGAAGATTTGAAACAGAAACTTGGGAAAATCGTTGTTGCTTATACATATGATAAAAAACCAGTGACAGCAAAAGACTTAGGTGCTCAAGGAGCAATGGCATTGTTATTAAAAGATGCAATTAAACCTAATCTTGTTCAAACCATCGAAAATACGCCTGCTTTTGTTCATGGTGGTCCATTTGCAAATATTGCGCATGGTACGAATAGCATTTTAGCTACAAAAATGGCCCTAAAACTAGCTGACTATACCATTACTGAGGCTGGATTTGGTGCCGATCTAGGGGCTGAAAAGTTTTTCCATATTGCATCGAGGTATGGGAACTATAAACCGAACGCAGTAGTGATCGTCGCTACCGTACGAGCATTAAAAATGCATGGAGGTGTAGCGAAAACAGATTTAGCACTAGAAAATGTTGAAGCATTAAGAAATGGTTATGCAAATCTACAAAAACATATGGATACGATTCGTCAATTTCATCTTCCTTTTATTGTTGCCATTAATCGTTTTCCTACTGACACCGAAAATGAATTACAAGCATTAAAGGAAATGTTAGAAGCAGAAGGAGTACCTTTCGCAATGACAGAAGTTTGGGAAAAAGGCGGCGAAGGGGGCATAGAATTAGCTCAAAAATTGATTGCGATTGTTGAGAAAGAAAGAAGGGTTCATCAAGAACTTTATTCGCTGGATCAATCGATCGAAGAAAAGATCGGGACGATTGCTAAAATGGTCTATGGAGCAGATGGTGTGGAATTTACAAGTACTGTGAAAAAACAAATTACTCAATTTATAGAGAATGGATGGGACAGACTCCCTATCTGTATGGCAAAAACTCAGTATTCATTATCCGATGATCCTACCCGATTAGGTAGGCCAACAGGATTTAAGATTACCATCCGAGAATTAAGACCTTCTATTGGAGCAGGATTTATTGTTGCGCTTACTGGAGAAGTAATGACAATGCCTGGACTCCCGAAAAAACCAGCAGCATTAAACATGGATATTGATGAGAATGGTACGATTCGAGGTTTATTTTAACAGATGGAAACCATTTAGCAGGAGATCCCTTTCTCCTGCTTCTTTGTGTGCGCCTAGGTACACGAACCCAATTGGAGGCTAGGCCATTCGGATGAGTCTGCACAACAAGACAAAGTCCTAAGCCGCCAAGGGCTGGTTTAGTAGACTGGAACGCCATTAAGTCCTCTTCTTGCATCCTTTTGGATGATTTGGATAAAGAGCAAAGTACTAGACGAATGGATTCGGAGAAGGCTTTGTCTTGTCCTATCGAGAACCGCCGTATACCGGTCGGTACGTACGGTGGTGTGAGAGGACTTAGTCACCCCCTCCTACTCGATTGTTGATAATCATTTTTAATATTGATAAGATAAAACATGAAATGCAATAGAAAGATTAGGTGAAGAAAATGATTCTAGTGATTGATGTCGGGAATACCAATACCGTGATCGGTGTTTATCAAGATCAGGAATTACTTGTGTATTGGCGAATCGCTTCTGATAAAAACAAAACAGAAGATGAATTTGGAATGATTCTTAAGAATCTCTTTGTCCATCAGCAAATTCAATTTTCTAATATCACGGGTGCGATTATCTCTTCTGTTGTTCCTCCGATGATTTATCCATTAGAAAAGATGGTAAAAAAATATTTTGGCATCCAACCCATTATTGTTGGTCCTGGAGTAAAAACAGGCATTAATATTAAAATGGAGAACCCAAGAGAGGTAGGAGCTGATCGGATTGTAAATGCTGTTGCCGCGATAGAGATTTATGGGACGCCATTGATTATTGTCGATTTTGGTACTGCGACTACTTTTGATTTTATTGATGAACAGGGCATTTACCAAGGTGGAGCAATTGCACCTGGAATTGGGATTTCTACTGAAGCACTTTATCAAAAAGCGGCAAAACTACCGAGAATTGAATTAGTAAAGCCTGCAAATGTGATCGGAAAGAATACCATTACCGCGATGCAATCAGGTATCGTTTTTGGTTTTGCAGGGCAAGTTGATGCGATTGTGGAACGGATGAAGCAGCAAAGTAGAAGTGTTCCAAAGGTGATTGCAACAGGTGGGTTAGCAGAATTAATATCAAGTGAATCTCGCAGTATCGATGTTGTTAATCCGTTTCTCACCTTAGAAGGATTACGAATTATTTATTTAAGAAATCAATAACAGTGAAAAGGATTCCAAAAAGGAATCCTTTTTCGAACAATTATCCAGGATAAGGGTGAGGCCGATATTCTACAAGGAGAGAGACATAATGAAAGATTACTTGATTAAAGCGCTAGCTTTTGAAGGAAAAATTCGAGCTTATGCTATTCGTTCAACCCATTTAGTAAATGAGTTACAAAAAAGTCATCAAACGACTCCAGTAGCCAGTGCGGCTTTAGGCAGAGCTGCGACTGTTGGAGCAATGATGGGGGCAATGTTAAAAGGAGAGGAAAGATTAACGATTCAGATCAAAGGTGATGGTCCGATTGGGCAAATTATCATCGATGCCAATGCAAAAGGGATCGTAAGAGGATATATTACCAATGGTCAGGTAGACTTACCGTTAAATGAAAAAGGAAAATTAGATGTAGCGTCTGCAGTCGGAAAAGGTCATTTATATGTCATTAAGGATTTAGGGCTAAAAGATTATTATGTGGGTAGTGTTCCTCTCATCTCTGGCGAATTAGGAGAAGATTTTACTTATTATTTTGCGCATTCGGAGCAGATTCCATCTGCTGTCGGGGTAGGAGTTCTTGTCAACCCCGATTATCAAATCCGAGCTGCAGGAGGATTTATCATTCAAATCTTACCTGGAATGAGCGATGACGATATCCAATTTGTCGAACAAAGGTTGGCTGAATTGAATTCCGTAACCAATCTGATCGATCAGGGATTATCTCCTGAACAAATTCTTGAAAGCTTACTAGGAGAGATTAAAATTTTAGAACAACTCGATATCAAGTTCCAATGTAATTGTTCTCATGAGCGGATCGATCAGATGTTAATTGGATTAGGAAAAGAAGAGATCGAAAATATGATTGAAAAAGAAGGGAAAGCAGAGATTACCTGTCAATTCTGCAATAAAAAATATCATTACGATAAAGAGGATTTAGAACGTCTACTGCTTCACTTTTCCTAATGAAGGAGAGGAAAAAAATGGGGAAAAAACAATGGGCTCTTTTGAGTCTACTCGCAGTGATTGCCCTCGGTTCATTTTTGTTATTTTATAGAGAGAAAAAAGAAGAGATTGTAGCAACCGTTGATGGTGAGAAGATCACAGAAACTCAATTTTTTGAGGAAATGAAACGACTTTATGGTAAGGAAGTTCTCAATGATTATATTAATCGACAAGTGATTTTTAAGGCAGCAAAAAAATATGGTATTCAAGTCGATCAAAAAGATATTGAACGTGAGTATATGAAATTACAAGATGGATACGATTCAGAAGGAGATATGACCACTGATTTAAAAGAACAAATAGGTTTAAATAAGGATGAACTTTTAGAAAATGTGAAGTTTTATTTACTTTGGGAAGAATTAGCGACAAAAGATGTTGTGATTTCAGAGGAAGATTTGAAAGCATATTATCAAGAACACCCAGAACAATTTAGAGAATCTACGAAGGTGCACCTTCAACAGATTGTAGTGGAAGATAAACAGTCAGCCCTACAAGTAATCAAAGAGTTGAAAAATGGGTCCAATTTTAATACATTAGCTCAAGAAAAATCGTTGGATCTCTTAACAGCCTGTAAGGGTGGAGATTTAGGGTTTATCAGATTAGATGATGCTGCTTTATCCCCAGCTATACGAAACGAAGTGAAGAATTTGAAAATTGGCGAAATCAGTAAACCTATACCTGTAGAGGGAGGTTATGCGATTATTCAAATCGTCGATCGAAGAGAGGCTAGAAATTTCCCTTATGAAGAGGTAAAGAACGAGATACGGAGGGAATTGGCCCTAAATCAGATCAATTCCTTACCAGAGGTTTTAGAACAATTAAAAAAAGAAATGCGAGTTACTATTTATGATGAAACCCTGAAGTGAATGACTTACCATATTAATGTTCACACATCCATTATCCCTTTTCAGATGGATTGGGAAGTGTAGTTTTCAAAGAACTTAGTTATATTTTATTATGGAACGTATGTTTCAGTAATTCATGCTTAGGGGGTATCTGCTATGAAATATAACACCCATATGATTAAGCCAGCAAAACTTGAATTTTTGTATTCTGAAATGGAAACTATTGGGGCGGATGTAAAGGGAATACGGCTTATGCTCCCAAAAGGAGAGTTTAAATTTATCAAAGTTCAACAACTTCCATTAAGGGCAGTCCATATACTTAAACAAGAAATGTTGGCAAAAGGGGCTGAAGCGGTTGTCCATAAAGATGTTTCAACACTAAAAAAAGAAACATCTGATGTTTTATTGATGGGTACAAAAAAACAATATTGGGATGTGCTAAAGAAATTAAAATTACAACCATTTGGCTTAAAAGAACTAGGAAAAGAAATTGAAAAAGTTCTAAAATCTGAAGAAAAAGTATATAAGGAAAAAATATTGTACGCAAATGGAAAACAGATAAAAATTGGGAATAAAACGTTGATTATAGGAATCCTTAATGTGACACCTGATTCATTCTCGGATGGCGGTAAATTCAATGATCTTGAACAAGCAGTAATACACGCGAAAGAAATGGTTGAGAATGGCGCAGATATTATTGATGTTGGAGGCGAATCAACGAGACCTGGACATCAAGAGGTTTCCTTGGAAGAAGAATTATCACGTGTTATTCCAATTATTCAAAGGCTAGTAAAAGAAATCGATGTACCGATTTCAGTTGATACATACAAGGCGGAGGTAGCTAAACAAGCAATTGAAGCAGGTGCTCATATCATTAATGATGTTTGGGGATTTAAAAAAGACCCTAATATGGCACAAGTTGCAGCGAAACTTAATGTTCCGGTTATATTAATGCATAATCGCTTCGATCTGAATTATCAATCATTAATGGATGATATTATTCGCGATTTATATCAAAGTATTGATCTTGCGCTTGAAGCAGGTGTTAACGAAGAGAATATTATCCTTGACCCAGGAATCGGTTTTGCAAAAACATATGAACAGAATCTAATCGTTATGAATCGATTAGAGGAAATCGTGAGTTTAGGTTATCCTGTTTTATTGGGTACATCTAGAAAATCAATCGTTGGGAATACCTTAAATCTACCTGTTGATGATCGAGTAGAAGGTACTGCAGCCACAATCGCATTAGGGATTGCTAAAGGGTGTCAGATCGTTCGCGTCCATGATGTGAAAGAGATGAGTCGTGTAGCCAAAATGATGGATGCAATGGTTTATTTGCATTCAGTTGGTATAGATAGGGTGAAAGAATAATGGATAAAATTATTTTTCAAGGAATGCAGTTTTATGCATATCATGGTGTATTTGAAGAGGAAAATCGTTTAGGGCAAAAGTTTGAGGTCGATTTAGAGCTTTTTCTCAACCTTAAAAAGGCTGGTACCAGTGATTGTTTGGAAGATACTGTGAATTATGCAAAAGTTTATCAGGTAACAAAAAACTTTGTCATGGGGACTCCCAAAAAGTTACTAGAATCATTGGCAGAAAGTATTGCTAATGAAATCCTTTCTACTTTCCCCGTGCAAGGGGTTATCGTGCGCGTTCGAAAACTTCAGCCGCCAATTCCTGGACATCTACAAAGTGTTGCAGTGGAGATTAAAAGAGGGAAGATCGAATGACTAGAGTGTTTCTTGGATTAGGTTCTAATATGGGCGATCGGGAAGACTATTTACAACAAGCTATCGATCGCTTGGATTCACACCCACATATTCGCGTGATCAACAATTCGCCGATATATGAAACCGAACCTTTTGGTTACAGAGACCAGCCATATTTCTTAAATATGGTTGTAGAGGTGGAAACAGAACTGAATGCCCATGAACTATTACAGATTACACAGACCATAGAAAAGGAGTTAGGTAGAAAAAGGGAAATCCATTGGGGACCTAGAACGATCGATATTGATATTCTTTTATATGGAAACGAGATCATTGTTTCTCCCGAATTAACTATTCCCCATCCTTATATGAGAGAAAGGCTATTTGTATTAAAGCCATTATACGATATCTATAAAGGTTCAATTCCTAGTGAACCAAACTCGATCGAAAGTTTAATCGATCAGTTGTCTTTATCATGCGAGGAAGTAAAAATATGGAAAATATAAATAAAAGAATCAGTGACTTTCTAAATTGAAAGGACTTACACAAGAAGAACTGGCCAAACAGATAAGAATGAATCAAGCAAAAATAAAGCATAGAAATGCAACAGGAGGAAGGACAGCATGAAGATTGGAAACGTAGAGTTGGACAATAATGTGGTATTAGCTCCAATGGCGGGAGTGAGTAACTATGCTTTTCGTTCGCTAGCTCGTCAATTTGGTACAGGCTTAGTTACAGCTGAGATGGTGAGCGATAAAGGAATCTTACAAAAAAATGAGCGAACATTAAAGATGATCGAGGTTAGAGATGATGAACGCCCATTGAGCTTACAACTTTTTGGTGCAGAAATAGATAGTTTGGTCGAAGCGGCAAAGATCGTTGATGAGTACACAAAAGCTGATATCATTGATATTAATATGGGTTGCCCTGTACCGAAGATTACAAAAAACGAAGCAGGTGCTAAACTACTATTACATCCACCAAAGATTGAACAGATTGTTAGTGCTGTTGTAAAAGCGGTGAAAAAACCAGTTACCGTGAAAATGAGAATAGGATGGGATAGTGAGCATATTTATGCCATTGAGAATGCAAAAGCGATAGAAAGTGCTGGAGCAAGCGCGATCGCAGTTCATGGACGAACTAGAGAACAAATGTACAGTGGTAAGGCCGATTGGGATATTATCCGTCGTGTAAAAGAATCAGTTCGTATTCCAGTAATTGGAAACGGTGATATCCAAACGCCTGTGGATGCAAAGAACATGATTGATACCACGGGTGTTGATGGTGTGATGATTGGAAGGGCAGCCTTGGGAAATCCGTGGATTCTTTATCGAACAGTTCGATATTTAAAGTATGGTGAACTTGTTCCTGAACCAACGCCTCAAGAAAAGATAGAGATTGCATTTCTTCATATGGATCGTTTAATTGCATTAAAAGGAGAAAAGATAGGTGTTAGGGAAATGAGAAAACATGCTGCATGGTATTTAAAAGGACTTCCTAAAGCAGCGAGGGTTCGAGAACAGCTGAATGAAGTGGAAACTCGTGAGGAAATGAGGCAAATTTTAGCCAATTACGTAGCAAGTTTGTCGTGAAATATTCACCATTTAACGTTCACACAGCCATTATCCATCTTGATAAAAATCAACACTTTCTTTTTAAACTTCTAATATTTGGTTGACATTAGTGGTGGATTGCAATATAATACCCTTCAGATTATATGAAAAGCTTTTATCGACACCTTTTTAAGGAAGCTTTATGCTGAGCGTCAAGTTTAACTTTATGATGATTCATACTTTTATGAAGTTAAATTTTTCTATGCGGTAAAAAGGGAACATATTATATGAACTTAGGTTCAAAAGCTTCTTGTACCAATAACAAAAGAAGCTTTTTGTTCTATTTGTTAAACGATTGTGTGGTTTATTCGTAATCGCATAATTTTTGAAGAATAAACATATAATCATATGGAAATCTTTCACAAAGGGGAATTTATCTATGACTGATAAAGAAGTAATATTAACACCTTCCGGTTTGAAAAAACTGGAGGAGGAATTAGAATATCTAAAAACTGTAAAACGTAGAGAAGTAGCCGAAAGAATTAAAATTGCAATTGGTTATGGAGATATTAGTGAAAACTCAGAATATGAGGATGCAAAAAATGAACAGGCTTTCATTGAGGGACGTATTATCACTTTAGAAAAAATGCTTCGCAATGCGCGGATCATTAACGAGGATGATGTAAACACAGATGTCGTTAGCATTGGTTCTACAGTAAAGTTAAGAGATATTGAATTTGACGAAATTGTTGAATATACAATCGTTGGCTCTGCTGAATCAGATCCAACACAAAATATGATTTCGAATGAATCTCCTGTTGGCAAAGCCTTATTAGGTAAGCAAATAGGAGCAATTGTCGATATCAATGTACCCGCAGGTGTCATTCAATATGAAATTTTAGATATTAAAAAATAAGTAGGAGTGGTTAAAATGAGCCAAGAGGTGGTCGAATTAAATGAGCTACTTCTTGTGCGTCGACAAAAATTAGCCGAATTAAAAGAACTTGGATTTAATCCGTTTGGCTATCGATTCGAAAGAACGCACACTGCAAAAGTAATTCTAGACGAAGTAGATTCATTATCTAAGGAAGAAATTGAGCTAAAGAACCTTCATGTGATTCTTGCTGGGAGAATCATGTCGAAGCGGCTTCAAGGAAAGGCAGGCTTTGCTCATATTCAGGATTTAACCGGTCGTATCCAAATCTATATTCGAAAAGATCAGGTATCAGAGGCAGAGTTTGCTGCTTTTGAATTATTAGATCTTGGCGACATTATTGGTGTTGAGGGAAATGTATTTAAAACCAATAAAGGGGAAACAAGTATCAAAGTTCATAAGCTTCACATTTTAACGAAATCCTTGTATCCCCTACCGGATAAATTTCACGGGTTAAAAGATGTAGAATTACGATATCGTCAAAGATATGTAGATCTAATCGTCAACCCTGAAGTGAAAGAAACTTTTATTTTAAGAAGTAAAATTATCCAATCACTACGTCGTTACTTAGATCAATTAGGTTATATTGAAGTAGAAACACCAACCATGCACGCGATTGCTGGTGGTGCTGCTGCTCGTCCATTTATTACCCATCACAATGCTTTAGATATGGAGTTATATATGCGGATTGCTATTGAGCTTCATCTGAAACGCTTAATTGTTGGTGGTATGGAAAAAGTATATGAAATTGGACGAGTCTTTCGGAATGAAGGAGTATCTACTAGACATAATCCTGAATTCACGATGTTAGAACTATATGAAGCGTACGGTGATTTTAAAACCATTATGAACTTAACAGAAAATGCGATCGCGCATGTGGCACGAGAGGTACTTGGGACAACAAAAATTACATACCAAGGCCAAGAAATTAACTTGGAACCACCTTGGGAACGGATCTCAATGGTTGATGCTATCAAAAAATACGTAGGGGTTGATTTAAGTCCCAAAATGTCTGATGATGAAGCAAGGGAACTTGCAAAACAATATCATGTTCAAATTGAACCACATATGACGTATGGCCATATCGTAAACGAGTTCTTTGAACAACTAGTAGAAGAAAAATTAGTTCAGCCTACTTTTGTATATGGACATCCTGTTGAGATTTCACCTTTAGCTAAAAAGAATGAAGAAGATCCTCGTTTTACGGATCGTTTTGAACTCTTTATCGTTAGTCGCGAACATGCGAATGCATTTACCGAGTTAAATGATCCGATTGATCAAAGAGAACGTTTTGAAGCTCAGCTTAGAGAGCGCGAACTTGGCAATGATGAAGCTCATCAAATGGACGAGGATTTTATACATGCTCTAGAAATTGGCATGCCCCCAACTGGCGGGTTAGGAATTGGAATCGATCGGTTGGTTATGTTATTAACCGATCAACCATCGATCCGTGACGTATTACTTTTCCCACTGATGCGAGATCGTGGTCAAGAGGACTAAAATATTTGCGTCATTGACACTTGATGTATATCATTTTATAATAAACTTACAATTATATAGGGAAGGAATTAAAGGGGAGTAGCTTTAACAATAAAGTCGTCATTACAGGGTTTTTCCCTCGGCTTTATTGGCAATTCCAATTGTTAGCAAGACCTTTACCTTTAGGAGGTGAAGGTCATTTTTATATACATACGGAATAAATCGAATACAAAAACTAACCTATGATTAAACACTGAAGGTAATTGAATAGGAGGAATAATTTTGGATTATGGTATCTTAGCGGAATATGGGTGGACATTACTTGTATTAGTTGGATTAGAGGGACTGTTAGCAGCGGATAATGCTTTAGTAATGGCAGTCATGGTGAAACATCTAGAACCAGACCTTCGAAAAAGAGCATTGTTTTATGGTCTTGCCGGCGCTTTTGTTTTTCGTTTTACTTCTTTGTTTATCATCTCTTACCTAATAGATGTATGGCAGGTTCAGGCATTAGGAGCAGCCTATCTTATCTTTTTAGGGCTTAATCATATCTTCAAAAGGAAAGAAAATGAGGAGACAACCAAGCAAAACAATCAAAAGAAATCAGGATTATGGGCCACAGTTCTTAAAGTTGAATTAGCAGATATTGCGTTTGCCGTTGATTCAATATTAGCTGCCGTAGCTTTAGCTGTTTCTTTACCACAAACCAATTTACCGAATATCGGCGGAATGCATGGAGCACATTTTATTGTTGTTCTAGCAGGTGGAATTATTGGCTTAGTTCTCATTCGTTTTGCAGCAAATTGGTTTGTCGATTTATTACACAAAAGACCGGGATTAGAAACTGCAGCATATCTTGTAGTTGCATGGGTAGGAGTGAAATTAGCAATACACACACTAGCTCATCCACGTATTCATGTATTAAGTCATGAATTTGCAGAAAGCTTGCTGTGGAAATCTATTTTTTGGATCATACTTGTTTTCATCTTAGGAGTTGGATGGTTCAGGTCAAACCATAAAGAGTAAACAAGCATGCTTTTCTTTTGCATACCTTTCAGATTAAAGTTTGGCAATGGAAAATTTTTATATTGAAGAGGCCAATTAAAAATGATAATATAGAAAACATCATCGATATTTTATCTTATTTTAGAATAATTCTTGATTAGTTTTAAATATTGATCTAACGTAAAAGTGGTTGACACCAAAATTAAATTTTGATAAAATCATATTCGTTGATTTGTTTTTCTGCTACAATTGTTCTTTGAAAACTGAACAGTGTCAGCTTAGCGTGAACCCTTCAATTCAGAAGGAAAAACAAAGAGCTATATCAAACAATCTTTAATGGAGAGTTTGATCCTGGCTCAGGACGAACGCTGGCGGCGTGCC